>JAABTA010000165.1 GCA_011390075.1 Helicobacteraceae bacterium
TATAAGATCACTCACTAAAGGTCTATGGGCAATAATAGTTCCCATGCAACCTCTAAGGGCATTGTCCTGTTTTGTGTTCAAGGTGACAAAACATGCCCCCTCTTGATAAAAGACATCAGGCAGGTCCTTGGGTGGAGTGAGATACTCTCTTCTTTCTAAATAGAGTGCTAGACTCTTTTGCACCATCTCAAAAGCTAGCCTTTTCTCCTCATTACTCATCTAGTTTTTTCCTTGAGAGATCTCAATAGTTTTGACACTATCTTCTATGGAAGCAAGGTTTTGTCTCTCCCCTGTTTTTATAAAGCGAATAAACGCATGAAGCTCATTAAGAAGCGGTTCTTGTTTTTTAACAAAGATATCACTCACAGCATAGGAGTTGAACCTATTAGTTCCTTGGTAGCTAGAGTATTCACTCAACCCCTGAGACATTAGATCTGCCTCATAATAGGCCTCTTTTGCAGCAACCTCCATGACCCGTTTTTTAAAAGGAGTGAGCCAGTTTGTTGTGATGCTTGCTGTAACATCCCCCTCTAGCTCAAAAGATAAGATAGCGTTGTCCTCATAGTGGTTATGGATTTTTTGAGATTTAAAAATATTGGAATTTAAGATCTCTTTTCCCGATATATGGCGGATAAGATCAATATCATGAACACTCAAATCTGTTAATATACCCACATCAGCAATTCTAGGAGGAATTGGGCCTACCCTTGTCATAGAAATGCTGTAGAGCTCTTTTCCCTTTAGCTCCTCTTTCAAAGAGGCAACCACTGGATTAAATCTCTCAATATAGCCAACCGCCGTTTTAACACCTGCTTTGTTCGCTGCTTTTAAGATCTCTAATCCATCTTTTGCTGTAGGTGCCACGGGTTTTTCAATGAGAACATTAATACCTTTATTAATGCACTTCAACGCCACCTCTTTATGAAAAGCTGTTGGGACAGCTATAATCATTCCATCAAATTTTGTGGTTTCAATCATCTCATCCACACTCTTAAAAAGAGGAACTCCAAAGTCTCCTTCTGCCACAGGATCACACACTGCAATAATTTCCGCGTCCGCAATGGTGTTGAGCACTCTTAAGTGATTTTTCCCCATGACGCCTAAACCGATAACTCCAATTCTCATTTTACTGCCTTTATCATTTCGTTTATAACACTATTTTGTTCTTCAACCGTTAGCCACGGACTCATTGGAAGACTCAAGATCTCACTTGCAACCACCTCGCTTACAGGAAACTCCTTACTCTCTACCTCTAAATACTTAAATGCCTCTTGTCTATAAAGGGGAATAGGATAGTGGATAGCTGTAGGCACTCCATTTTCTTGAAGCTGTTTTTGCACTTTTTCTCTATTTTTAACCCGAATCGAGTATTGGGCGTAGACACTCATTCTCTCCTCTTTGATTTTTGGCACAATCACTGCCTCTTTCAGTCTTTCTGTATAAATCTCTGCAATCTCTTGGCGTTGTTGTATCTCTTTGGGAAAATATTTGAGTTTCACATTTAAAATAGCAGCCTGAAGGGCATCGAGCCTTCCATTCATTCCAATATACTGATGCACATATCGCTCCCCCTGCCCGTGATTAAGAAGGGATCTAATTTTTTTTGCCGTGGCGTCATCGTTGGTAAAAACAGCACCCCCATCACCATAACCACCAAGAGGTTTTGCTGGAAAAAAACTTGTGGTAGCAATATCTGTAAGCGAGCACGATTTGCTTTTTTTGTACTCTGCACCAAAACTCTGGGCTCCATCTTCTATGACGACCAAGTTATGTTTTTTTCCAATGGCATTAATCTTTTCAAGATCTGGGGTTTGTCCATAGAGACTTACAGGAATGATTGCTTTTGTTTTGCTTGTGATTTTTGCTTCGATTAAATCTGGATTGATATTGTAATCATCCTCGTTAATATCCACAAAAACAGGAGTGGCTCCTAAAAAAGCAATAGTCTCGGCGCTGGCGTAGAATGTGAAAGGAGAGGTAATCACTTCATCCCCTGGCTGAATATCGATTGCCATAAGTGCCAAAATAAGCGCATCTGTTCCACTAGAACAGCCAATGGCGTGTTTGACTCCTGTGAAGGTAGCAAGGTTTTTTTCTAGCTCTGCTAGCTTGGGCCCACCAATAAACCCAGCGCTCTCTAAAACTTCGTTTATCTCTTTTTGAATTTCATCTTTCATTCCCTGATATTGGGCTTGTAAATTTATAAAAGGTATCATTATTTTTATCGCTCCTAAAAGTAGTCTTGCTCTTTATCTATTTATGATTATAATTAATTTCTAATTAATCCTTATATAGAGAAAGAATATTCATGAAACATATAACAAATTTACTCTCAATCGGCTTTGGCAAATTTGCCTCAAAGGAGTTTCCAGCAGGAATTCAAGGGGTTATTAATAATGCCTATGTCAATCTTTTGGGATTGGATATGGGCGAGTTTCAAAAGCCATACAAATACAGAAGTTTAAACAATCTCTTTACAAGGAAGCTAGAGAGCCCAAGAGAGTTTGACAAAAAAGAAGAAGCGGTTATCTCTCCTTGCGACTCTCTAGCAACCTATGTCGGAAAAGCAGATGGTAACAAAGTGTATCAAATAAAAGGAATAGAGTATAGTTTTGAAGAGCTTCTCACAGATATAGACAAAGAAAGTGTAGCAAAAATACACAATTCAGACTACATCAATCTCTATCTCTCACCAAAAGATTACCATAGGTATCACACTCCTTGCGATCTCAAGGTAGAAAAACTTGTCTATGTCCCAGCCAAGCTCTATCCTGTGAATTTTTTTGCGTTAAAGTACATTAAAAACCTCTTTTGCAAAAATGAACGGGTGATATTGCAATGCAAAACCAGCCAAGACAAAACAGTTATTTTAGTATTAATTGGTGCTTTAAATGTTGGAAAGATGGCTGTAAACTTTGAGCCAAAAGTCGAAACAAACAACAAAATTCACAAAAGTTTTAGTGTGGAGTATGATAACCTTACCCTCAAAAAAGGCGAGGAGTTGGGCTACTTTAAGATGGGGTCCACCATACTTCTATTTGCCGAACAAAACACCCTAGATTTTACGGTAAGTTCCAACGAAAAAGTCAAGTTTTCCCAAACTATTGCAAAGCTACTCTAGGTGCTTCCTCTTAGGTTGGTTTTTTTAGTTGTAATCACTTTGATTTTTTTCTCTACAAGCTCAGTTAT
>JAABTA010000016.1 GCA_011390075.1 Helicobacteraceae bacterium
GGCAAAGATCTTAGCTTTATTCCAGCCTCTAAAAAGATCACTTTAGGATCTAAAGACTATAGCGTTATTTTTGCCATAAATAGTGGATATTTTATTAACTACTTTTCCCAAAACTTGCAAGACAAAAGAGGCAATACAGATCTTTTGAACTTGAATAATATTGTGATGTTTACCACAGATGAGCACTTGGCAGTGGGGAGTTCTTTTGCTGAAAGTGCACTCTTAGAGCGAGCCAAAGAGCGTAACCGTTTTGCTGGGGTTGAAACTATTGGCTCAGAAAAGTTTATAGCTTCTTATCGCTTGGCAAGCAGATACCCCTTTGTAGTTGTCACAAGAGTTGATTTTCAAACAGCCCTAAAAAATTGGCATGAGAGGAGATTTAACTATCTGCTTATTAATATCACCTTAGTTGTCGTGTGTCTGTTTTTGCTCTTTTTGTTTGTGACAAAATATATTCACTCACAAGAGAAAGAGAACGCTTTGCAAAGAGCACAACTTAGAAGTCAAAAGAGATTTAAAAAGATCTTTGAAGAGAGCCATATCTATGGTTTTATTTTGGATGCTAACGGGAGAGTTATAGATGTTAACCAAACAGTTCTAGATGGATTTAGTGTATCAACAGATATTGTTCATAAAGCAATCTACGCTATCAGTAACTTTTCAAAAGAGGGTGCCAAATGGCTTGAAAAGTCTATTAGAAAAATTGAGAAAAAAAGTGTTTTTACCAAACAGATTGAGGTGAAAACCAAAGAGGGGACACGGGTTTTGGAGTTTACTCTAAGCCAATTGGAGCTAGAAGAGAGGGTAGAAATTGTCGCTTTAGGATTTGATGTCACCCTTATCCAGCAAGGAAAATTAGAAGCGGAGAAGTTAAGCCGAGCAAAAAGTAATTTTTTAGCTAACATAAGCCATGAGATAAAAACCCCTCTTGCTGCTATTATTGGTCTAAATCAAATGCTCCTCCAAACAGAAATCAACTCTGAACAAAAAGAGCTCCTTACCAAATCTTTGTATTCATCTAAGACGCTTTTGGAGCTTATAGAGGACATTTTAGATCACTCCAAAATTGAATCGGGAAAACTCTATCTTGAAAAAGGCACCATGAGTATTGCCACTGTTTTGGAGAGTATTCATAATATTTTTAGTTATGAAGCAACCAAAAAAAAGATAGATTTTCAGATAGAAAACAGCCTAGAACAAGATCAGTTTCTAGGGGATAAAATGCGTCTCACACAAATACTGACAAACCTAGTCGGTAACTCTATAAAATTTACCCAAAAGGGCTTTGTAAAAGTTGTTGTGAAAGCTTTGGAGTCCGAAGAGGATAGAGTAAAGCTTCTGTTTTCTGTGGAAGATAGTGGCATTGGTATTAGCGAGAAGATGAAAGAAGAGATCTTTAAGGAGTTTGTACAAGCTGATGATTCAATTGCTAGATCCTTTGGAGGCACTGGCCTTGGGCTGAGTATTGCCAAATTTCTTGTGGAAAAAATGGAGGGGTCGATCTGGGTGGACTCTTTGGAGGGTGAGGGTAGTAAGTTTTATTTTAGTATTGCCTTGCAAAAGGGCAAAGAAGAGACTCCAAAAGAGACAGAAGAAGACGAAAGGGCTACTCTTGGCGGGTCTGTTTTGGTTGTAGAAGACAACAGAGTCAATCAGATGATTATTGCCAATATGCTAGAGCAGATGGGGCTTCAAGTAGCATTAGCTGACGACGCTATAAAAGCAATTGCCCTGTGCGAAAAAGAGGAGTATGGGCTTATTTTTATGGACATTCAAATGCCTATAATGGATGGCTTTGAGGGGGCTAAGCGTATTAGAGAAAATGGCAAAAGTAAAAAGACTCCTATTGTAGGGTTGAGTGCTGGCACCTTTACACAGGAGAAGAAAAAGAGTCTCGATGGCTTTTTGGCAAAGCCTATCGATGAAGAGAAGTTGCAGGCAGAGGTAAAACAATGGCTAGGTTGCTCTTATAAAATAAAGAAAAAAGAAGAGCCAGCACACAACTTAGAGATTACTGGATTGGATATGCCAGATCTTGTTGCAAGAGTGGGGAGCGAACAAGAGCTTATTGTGGGTCTTTTAAAAGGTTTTGCCTATGAGTACGAAGACTATCAAAAGAGGTTTGCCATTAATAAACGCAAGCTAGAGGAGTATGATAAAGATATCCACTCTCTTAAAGGCGCTAGTGGAAACCTCTCTTTCAATGCCATCTATCAAGTGGCAAAAGCTATTAATGACACTCCAAGAAAAGAGGAGAAAGAGCGGCTCAATAATGAGCTACTCAAGCATTTAGAGCGTAGCCTACAAGATATTAAAAAAGTTATATTCAATCAAATAAAAGAGGGAAAAAAAGAGTACAACAGCCACACTACTCATGACTTTATGACAGAAGTGTTGCAAGATCTAAGGAGTTTTCAAGTAATATCTAATGAGAGAAAAAAAGAGCTTTTGGAGCGTCTTGACACCCGAGTGAGCGCCCAAGAATTAAGAGATTTAGAGATGCTTTTGGATACATTTCAATATGAAAAAGCAACCCATGTTTTAGAAGTGGTTTTAGCAAGGTTAAGCGGAGAAAAAGATGGATAGTATACTAGTTGTGGATGACGAGCCAACCAATATTTCGGTGCTTGTTGGGATTTTGGGTGAGAGGTATAAATTGTTTGTTGCCACAGATGGAGCAACAGCTTTAGAGATTGCACAAAAAGAGCAAAAGCCAGATCTTGTGCTTCTTGATATTGTCATGCCAGGTCTTGATGGCTACCAAGTGGCCGAGAAGCTTAAAAGCAATAGTGACACCAAAGAGATCCCTATTGTTTTTCTCACCGCCAAACAAGATACCGAGAGTATTGTCAAAGCCTTTAATAATGGAGGCAGTGATTTTCTCTCTAAGCCCTTTAAGAAAGAGGAGTTGCTAGCTAGGGTTCAAAACCATATTGATGCCTACTGCCTTAAACAGAGACTCAAACAGCAAAAAAAACATACACAGACCATTTTGGACTCGCAAAAATCTATTATTATTGAGACAGATGGAGAGGATATTATCAACGGCAATAAAGCCATTTTATGCTTTTCTGGCATGGAGTCTATTGGGGATTTTAAGAAAAAACATAAATGTATTTGCCATCTTTTTAAAGAGCAAGAGGGCTACATCTACAACACAGAGAACCAAAACTGGATAGAGCAGCTCATTGCCAATGAAAAACAGGGTAGAGATAGCTTGGTTAAAATGACTCACGCTCAAACTAACGAGGATAGAATTTTTCTCGTGGAGTACAAACTAGGAAGAAACTATATTGTTACATTCTATGATGTTACCAACCACATAAAGTATGAAGAGCGACTAAATAGGGAAATTACAGAAGCTTTGCAAAAATACAAACTCCAACAAGATACCCTCTTTCGCCAATCTAAAAGTGCAGCAATGGGAGATATGCTTGCAGCCATTGCCCATCAACTCAAACAGCCAATTAATGTATTAGGACTCTATTTTCAAAGCATTGCAGAGGATTTTAGATATGGTGAGGTGGACGAAGCCTACCTAGAGAATTATGAGAAAAAGGGGATGGAGCAAATTGGACACATGAGCAAAACAATCGATCAGTTTAAAAACTTTTTAAAGCCTGATAAGAGCAAAAGACGCTATAAGTTGAGCCTCGTTATTAACAACATCCTCTCTCTCATGGAAAAACAGCTCAAACTCCACTCAATTACTGTAGATATTGATACAGAAGAGATTGAGATCTTTGGTGTAAGCGGTGAGATGGAGCAGGTGCTGCTTAATTTGATAGGGAACTCTAAAGACGCAATTTTTAAACTCCAAGAAAGAGATATGGAGCTAGAGGGACGCATAAAGATCTCTGCTGTCACTGGCAAAGAGGGTGTTGTGATAAAAGTGAGCGATAACGCTGGCGGTATCAAAAAAGAGAACCTTGAAAAAATATTTGATCCCTACTTTACAACCAAAGGAGAAGGTGGAACAGGTATAGGTTTGTATATGACAAAAACTATTATAGAAGACGGGCTCAGCGGAACAATTTGTGCAAAAAACATAGAAGATGGGGCAGAATTTGAAATTGTTTTGCCAAAAAATTTGTGATATAATATTACTATCTTAATGGAGTAGATCGTATGAAACAGAGCAGACAAGGGGTAGGGTTTGATATTATCCAAAATCTAGACTCCCTACAAACTATTTTTGAACAATCCTATAACTCAATTATTATCACAACCTCCCAACTAGAACTCCCCGGTCCACAGATAATTTATGCTAATAGCGCCTTTTGTCAAAATACGGGGTATAGCTATGAAGAGATTATTGGGGAGACACCAAGAATCTTGCAAGGAGAAAAAACAGATAGAGCCACCCTTGATAGGCTCAAATTAGAGCTTAAAAAGAGTGCTACATTTTCTGGAAGCACTATAAATTACCGAAAAGATGGAAGTGCGTATTGGGTTGAGTGGAATATTTCACCTATTTTTGACAGCAAAGGTACTCTTACCCACTATCTCTGTTTTCAGCATGATATTACAGCGCAAAAAAAGTTAGAAGAGTACAAAAATCATCTGCAAGATCTCGTGGATAAAAAAACGAAAACAATCTTAGATCTTAATGAGGAGATCGAAGAGACCCTTAAAGAGACACTCTTTTATCTAGGTGAGATAGCAGAGAAGAGATCTCAAGAGACTGGATTTCATGTTAAAAGAGTGGCTAAATACTCAGAGCTTCTAGGCGAGCTTTATGGACTAGATCCAGAAGAGAGAAAGCTTCTAAAACTCGCTTCTGCTCTTCACGATATTGGAAAAATGGCAGTACCAGATGAGATCTTACACAAGCCTAGTAGACTGAGTAAAGAGGAGTTTGAGGTGATTATGAAACATTCAGTAAATGGCTACAATATGCTCAAGCACTCTAACAGAGATCTCTTTCAAGCAGCCGCAACTATTGCTCTTACTCATCATGAAAAATATAATGGATTAGGTTATCCTTATGGCACAAAAGAAGAGGAGATTCCAATCTACGGAAGAGTAGTAGCCATAGCAGATGTTTTTGACGCTTTAGGTAGTGATAGGATCTATAAAAAAGCGTGGAGCGATGAGAAGATCTTTACCCTTTTTCAAGAAGAGCGTGGCAAACACTTTGACCCAAAATTGATAGATCTCTTTCTCAAACATAAAGATAGATTCCTAGAAATTAGAGAGAAGTTTTCGTAGGCTAGTGTTTCGTTAACTTACTCCTGTAAAAAGAGCCCAAAGGCTCTTTTAGTGATTTAGCAAAGATTTAATTGTGCCTACAATGTTTTCAACTGTAAAACCAAATTTTTCAAAGAGTTTATCAGCAGGGGCAGACTCGCCAAAGCTGTCCATGCCGATGACGGCGTCAGCGTATTTGTACCACTCATATCCGCTGGCAGCTTCTATGGCTACTACCTCTGTTTTAGGGTCTATTATCTCTTGTTTGTATTCGTCGTCTTGTTCGTTAAAAAGATCAAAACATGGAACGCTTACAATAGAAGTGGGGATGCCCTGTTGTTCTAGCACCTCTTTTGCCTCTAGAGCAAGACCTACCTCGCTCCCTGATGCAACTAAGGTGACTTGGGGGTTTTTGGCTTTTGAGAGCAGGTAGCCACCTTGTGCTACGCTTCCTACCACATTGCTTCTATCTAGAAGAGCTGTTTTTTGTCTTGTGAGGGCAAATCCGCAAGTGCCTTTAATTCTAAAGGCGATCTTCCAACACGCTACATTTTCGTTTCCATCAGCTGGTCTAAAGAGATAAAAACCTGGCATGGCTCTAAAGGTGCTGAGTTGCTCAATTGGTTGGTGTGTTCCACCATCTTCGCCTACACCGATAGAGTCGTGGGTCCAGATAAAAAAGTTTTTTGACCCCATAAGAGCCGCTACGCGCACACTTGGTTTGGAGTAGTCACTAAAGATAAAAAATGTGGAGTTAAAAGGGATAAAAATACCGTAATTTGCCATGGCATTTGTCATGGCAGCCATGGCGTGTTCGCGGATACCAAAACGAATATTTCTGCCCTGAGGAAACTCTCCCATGCCTTTGAGCTCTGTTTTATTGGAGCCAGCAAGGTCAGCCGAGCCACCAATAAATCCAGGAAGAGCTTTGGCGATTGATTGTAAGATCTCAGAGTTTGTAGAACGGGTGGCATCGGCTTTGTCAAAAGTTGGATAGACAATCTCATCAAAATTTGGGTTGACAAGTTTGGCTAAAAGATCTTTTTGACTAGATTGACTCACAAGTGCCTCCCACTGCTTCTCTAAAAGCTCTCCTCGCTCAATGGCCGATCGAAACCTAGCTACAGTGTCTTTGGGCGTATGAAAAGGTTCTAGATCCCAACCGGCTTTTTCTTTACTTATCTTTATCTCTTCATCGCCAAGAGGAGCCCCATGGGTTTTGTGGCTTCCTTCCATGCTAGCTGAGCCTCTTCCGATTTTTGTTCTTGCAATAATCAAAAGAGGTTTTGTCTGCTTTTGTGCTTTTAAAAATGCAGTGTCTATCTCTTGAAAATTGTGTCCATCGATTGTGGTAACATCCCAATCTTGTGCTTTGAATCTTGCTTCGATATTTTCTGTAAAACAGAGATCTGTGCATCCATCAATGGTGATATCGTTGCTGTCATAGATAACAACGAGATTGTCTAGTTTGTTGTGACCAGCTAAAGAGCTTGCTTCGTAGCTAATGCCTTCTTGCAAGTCCCCATCGCCACAAAAGCAGTAGACTTTATGATTAATAATGTCTTCTAAAATATTTTTGCCATATTTTTCGGCAAATGCGAAGCCTACAGCGTTAGCAACACCTTGTCCTAGTGGGCCTGTTGTGACTTCGATGCCTTCTGTATGGGTTGATTCTGGGTGACCTGGAGTTTTGCTTCCTAATTGTCTAAAGTTTTGGAGATCTTGGAGTGTCATGTCGTAGCCCCAAAGATGAAGCATAGAGTAAACTAATGCACTTCCATGGCCACCTGAGAAAACTAATCTATCTCTATTGAGCCACTTGGGATTTTTTGGGTTGTGTCTGTAGTAGCTGTGAAAAACAGCCATAATATCGGCTAGCCCCATTGGCATTCCAGGGTGCCCTGAGTTGGCTTTTTGCACCATATCTACAGCTAAAAATCTAATTGTGTCCGACATTCTTTTGAGTGAGTTGCTATCTAATTCCATTGTGTTTATGAACCTTGAAGTAAAATTTTTTATAATATTAACAAGTTTCCGATTATTTGTTGGTGCAATAGTTAAAAATGTTTTGCTACGCTTTGAGTCATAGTAGGTTTGACATGCTTCATTCTTGCCAATAGGCAAAGCTTTAGTGAGACTTTGCTTTGAGTCATAGTAGGTTTGACATGCTTCATTCTTGCCAATAGGCAAAGCTTTAGTGAGAGGAATTTTCACTGAGCTTTTGCTCAGTGAAAAGGAGATTTATAGATGAAAATAGGAATTGTTATACAAGCAAGAATGGGATCAACAAGGCTTCCTGGCAAAGTCTTAATGCCACTAGGAGAAAAAACAGTGCTTGATTGGGTGGTAGAGAGTTGCCAAAGATCCAAAAGGGCTGATGAGGTTATAGTGGCTACTTCTGATCAAAGCCAAGATGATGCCATTGCCAGACATTTAGCACAAAAAGAGATCTCTTTTTTTCGGGGCGAAGAGTCCAATGTTTTAAAAAGATTTTACGATTGCGCCTACAAGCACAAGCTTGATTTGATTGTCCGAGTGACCGCAGATTGCCCTTTTTTAGATCCTGATGTTATTGACAGGCTGATAGACCTAAGCGTGCAAAGCCAAGCAGATTACACAGGAACAGCAAGCCAAACGATAAGAACTTTTCCCCACGGGATTGATGCAGAGGTGATAGTATTTCCAGCCCTCGAAGAAGCTTTTCAAAATGCTAGAAGTGATTTTGAGAAAGAGCATGTTTGTCCCTATATCCATACCACAAAGAGCCAAGATTTTAAACAAGTCTATTTAGAAGCAAAAAAGAAAGAGTATGCACCAGAGATTAGAATTACTCTTGACACCCAGCAAGACTACGATGCCTGCAAAGCCCTTGTCAAAGTTTTGCCAAAAGCGTTTAATACAGAAACAATAGTAAGTATCTATAAAAAAAATCCACAATTAAAAGAGATAAACCCAGTATGAGCAAGCTAGATATTACAAAAATAAAAAACACTCCTGTCTTTATTTGTGAAGAGGAGCTGTTGGAGCATAATTTAAAAATACTCAAACGAGTCAAAGATGAGGCAGGGGTTAGCATTTTATTGGCCCTAAAGGGTTTTTCTATGTACGCTACTTTTGATTTGGTTAGAGAGTATTTAGATGGGTGTTGCGCTAGTGGTCTGAATGAGGCAAAGTTAGCCCATGAGTATTTTGGCAAAGAGCTTCACACCTACTCGCCAGCTTTTAAAGCAACAGATCTCAAAAAGATAGCTCAGATCTCGAACCATATTATTTTTAACTCTATCTCTGAGCTTACTAGACACTATGAGAGTTTGCCAAAAAATATGAGCGTGGGGCTTCGCATCAATCCAGAGATCTCCCTCTCTCCTGTAGAGATCTATAACCCGTGTGGGCTCTACTCGAGGCTTGGAACAACCATAGAAAATTTTGACTCATCTGTTTTGGAAAAAATTGATGGTCTGCATTTTCATGCTTTGTGCGAGCAAAATGTAGATGCTCTAGAGCGAGTTGTGGAAAGTTTTGAAGAGAAGTTTGGCAAGTATTTCAAGAGCCTACAATGGGTCAATTTTGGAGGAGGGCACCATATTACACGGAAAGATTATGATGTAGAAAAACTGATTGCTTTTTTAAAAGAGTTTAAATCTCGTCACAGCAACCTCCAACTCTATTTAGAACCTGGAGAAGCCATAGGCTGGCAGACAGGGACACTTGTGGCCACTGTTTTAGACATTGTGGATAATGGAGTGCAAACAGCCATCCTAGACACCTCTGCAGAAGCCCATATGCTAGACTCTGTCATCATGCCATACCGCCCTGATGTTAGAGGAGCCAGAGAGTGGGGCGAGAAAAAATACAACTATAGGCTAGGTGGCAACACTTGCCTTGCTGGGGATATTATTGGAGAGTATAGCTTTGATAGGGAGCTACACATTGGTGAGAAAATTATCTTTGAAGATATGATTCACTACACAATGGTCAAAACAACTACCTTTAACGGAATCAACCTCCCTGATATTGCCATCTTAGGAAAGAACGGAGATCTGAGAGTTGTTAAACAATTTGGGTATGAGGAGTTTAAAGCGAGGATATAATAGCAATTATACTTTTAAGAGTAAATCCATTTTTTAAAAGAACTTTTATAATGTGCTTTGAAGAGAATAAACTAGGCAACCTCTACATCTTTTTCCCCGAGCAGTGC
>JAABTA010000166.1 GCA_011390075.1 Helicobacteraceae bacterium
AGAGGATTTACTCTCTTCAATAACATTTGCAATCTTTTCAATAAAGAGATTCACATATCTACTTGTCTCTCCAATCTCATCGTTTCGCAGTACATTGAGCCTTTTTGTGAGATCTCCATCACCAGTTCCTAGATCTTTGGCTGTTTCAGTAAGATCTTTAAGAGGTTTAAAAAGCACAAGTCTTAAAAAGATGATTATAATTATAATAGCAACAATAGCAGCAGAGATCATAAACAGAGCCATATTTTGCTGATCGTTGCGAATAAGCTCATCTATCTCGTCAAGCGAGAGGGTCAGATCCATCACCCCTAACACATCTCCCACTTGATTAAGAGCGTGGCACTGCAAGCAGACCTGTTCGGCTTTGAGAGGTTTAATAAGTCTTACGAGATGTTTTTCATTATGAGTTTCAACAATATGGGACTCTCCTGTTTCCAAAGAGTTTATAATTTTTGGATCTTCACTACTCTTACCACCAAACAGCGAAACAGTGCTTTGGGATTTAAATACTTGCAACTCCTCTACACCTTCGATACTGTTAGCTCTTGAGAGCGAGTCACTCATTACAGAAGGATCTCCTGTAAACATACTGAGGCGGATTGTTTGAAAAATAGATTCACTTAGCATTGTGAGAGATTTTTTTGTATTTGTTTGAGCAAGTTCTTCGTAGTTTTGACTGACATAAAAAAGTATTGAAGCAACAGAGAGAATAGCTCCTAAAATAAATCCTGTTAAGATCTTTGCATTAATTGTTTTCAGCATTCTTTTCCTTTAGATATCTAACTGCTCTTTTTTGAGCTCTTTTCTAGCATAATCAATATGTATTCCACTTTTGTAAAAAAACTCTACAAGATCAGGATCTAGCTCCATATCTTTGACCATAAAGCCAATGATTTTTACCACTTCACTCATCTTTTTTGCAGGTTTATAGGGTCTATCACACGCTGTAAGCGCCTCAAAAACATCAGCAAGGGCTAGAACTCTTGACTCTAAGCTTAGCTCCTCAGCAGTCAGTCCCAATGGATAACCTTTTCCATTAAGTTTTTCATGGTGCCCCCCTGCAATTTCAGAAACTCGGGCTAATTTTTTAGGGAAAGGGAGCTCATTAAGCATTTTCACAGTCATGGCTGCGTGATCGTTGATAATCTCTCTCTCCTCATCGGTGAGAGTCCCCTTTTTAATACAAATATTATACACCTCATTATCACTTAAAAGCTGTGTTTTTTTCTTGTCGATGATCAAGGTAGTGGCTGCAATCTCTTCTACTCTTGTGATTTTGTCATCAGACATAAACTCTCCACCAATATTAACACCCTTTAAAAACTCAAGGTCTTCTTCTAGTTTTGCAAGTTTTTGTGTGTATTGCTCTTGAGAGATCTCTTGTTTTAAATAAGCGATCTCAAGATCTCTCTTTGCAATCTCAAACCGTGTGATCACTGTCTCGATTCTGTCGTAGATTGTCTCTAGTTTTGTGGATTTATCAACCACATACTCTGGAGTGGTGATTTTGCCAATATCGTGCATGAGTGCGGCGATTCTAAGCTCGTTGAGCTTGTCTTCATCATAAGAGATATCTTTAAACACTCCCTCATTGTCTTTATTGATTGCCTCTGCTATGAGCATGGTAATCTCTGCCACTTTTCGAACATGACCCCCAGTGTAAGGAGATTTTGCATCAATAGCTGAGGCGATACTTTTAATAAAAGATTCTAAAAGAACTTCAAGTTCGTTGATGAGTTTAAGGTTTGTAATGGCCATGGCCGCTTGAGAAGCCAGCGATTTTGTGGATTCTTCGTCCTCATGGCTAAAAGAGATAACATTTTTCTCTTTGTCTTGTCTGTTGATGAGTTGTAAAACTCCCACCACATCGCCATCGTAGTTTTTCATAGGGATAACGAGCATCGATTTAGAGCGGTACCCTGTGCCAGCATCGAACTTTTTTGTTCCTTCAAAGTTAAATCCCTTGGCGACATAGACATCTTCAATATTAATAACATCACCAGTAAGAGCAGAGAGCACAGCTACCATCTCTCTATTTTCGCTTCCATCTTCTTGGTACAGTGGAAGTTTTGGCCAGGTTATCTCACCTCGTGTGCCACCCATTTTGGTATTTAAGGAGTCATTAACAATAACATGAAACTCTAAAAACTGCTTATCTTCTGTCATGAGATAGAGGGTGCCCCCATCGCAGTTTGTAAAGTTTTGGGCTTGATCTAAAATCATTTCAAGAAGTTTATTTCTATTGCTTTCAGCAGAGAGGGAGATCCCGATTTTATTGAGTTTACCAATGTGTTCGATCTGAGACTCTGTAAAATTTCCAACATCTTGAAGAATCTTTCGTAACAGCTCGTTGACACCTGGGTTTTGAGAAAAGTTAAGTTCCATAGTTACTTCTTTTTAAGAGATTGCAAAATTGTAGCAAAAAATTACACAATTTTTTTGTATAATAATCTGAAAACTTATGATGGGGGTTTAATTATACATGTTCAGGATTTTGTTAGTTTTTGGAGTTTTGTTTGTCAGCCTAGTATCTTCAAAGGATATTAGCGACAAGATTAGCTCTGTGTTGCCAAGAGATGGTGAGGTTGTGAGGTGTTTTTTTGATAGCTCTGCGGTTAAATTTACAGATGATGTAGATAAAGAGCTCTTAAAAAAGTATGAAATTAGAGTTTTTGATACCAACGGGTTTGATGAGCTCCAAGGTGAGACAATTGTTGATGAGAACTATCTTATCTATTTTCCCAAAGGAACTTTTAAGTGTAAAAGTCAATTTCTCTCCATCCTTGTGAAAAAAAATCAAGAGGTAAGTAGCCAAAACTTTACAGTTTTTAATCACTGGAGATTTGCAACCCAAGAGAGTGTAGATAAGGGTTTTTTAGAGTATAAAAAGAGCGTTCTTGCTTCGAAAGTCACTCTCAATAACTCTATGATTCCAGATGTTTCCCAATCGATTATGGAAAAACCAAAACCAAAGAAAAAACCAGCAAAAATTGTGCAAATTGATCCTGATCTTTTAAAAAAGAGAAAAGAAGCACTCAGACAAGAACAAGCAGTTAAAGATGAATTAGCTCACATTGTGCAACTGATTAAAGAAAAAAAATGGGAAGAGGCGGAAAGAGAGTCT
>JAABTA010000167.1 GCA_011390075.1 Helicobacteraceae bacterium
GGAGATACTATTGTAATAAAGATCGCCGATAATGGGTGTGGTATCAAGACGGAGAATGAAGAGAAAATCTTTGAGCCATATTTTTCCACAAAAGAGCATCTTGCAAAAAAAGGGTTAGGGCTCTATTTTGCAAAGATAGTGATTGAACAGCACCTAGGGGGAGAGCTTTATATCTCTTCTACCGCAGATGTAACAGAAACAAAAATAGTCCTATATAAAGAGCTACCATGAGTAAAAAATTTTCTACAGTAGCCAAGCTTATCACGCTTTTGATAGTCGTTGGTATTGGTTTTGCGTTTTTATCACTTATTACCTATGACAACATGAAAAAGATGAAAAAAAATATTGACATTATCTACTTTGGAAGCTATGTGCAGGTAGTAAAACTCAAAGAGATTAATGAGTATTTAGGAAGAGACATTCCTGAGACAATCATCAGGTACAACAACAATCTCTTAAGTAGAGACTACACAATCTTAGCTCTAAATGAGTATAGAGAGAAGATTATAAACAACTGGGACTACTACAAAAATACCTATAAAACCAAGGACGAAAAGGCTCTTTTGCAAAGTGTCGATAGAATTATTCGCTCCTCGTTAGAGTGGATTGATGCACTAGCAATCTCTATTGAGGGGGCAGAGGAGATCTCTATTAGAAATATGTATGACAATATTACAATTATTAAAAAAAGCATCAACCAGCTTGTCAAACACGAAACAGATGCCGCCTATTTACGAAAAAAAGATATTAACCAAGATTATGAAGAGACACTTTTTTCAATGCTTTTGATTCTTATTGCCACGGTTGTAGTTGTCTTGAGTATCGCCTATTTTATTAGCAAAAGTATCAAGGACAAAGAGAACAAACTTTTTAAATTAGCAAAAGAGCTCAGTTTTGCCAATAAAGAGCTTAAAAATCTCACCATTACCGATCCTCTTACCACCTTGTTTAATAGAAGATACTTTAATACCATCTTTGATAAAGAGCTCAAAAAGGCCAAAAGAGAGAAAAAAGCTATCACTTTTATGATGATAGATATTGACTTTTTTAAAAAATTTAACGACACCTACGGACACATTGCAGGAGACGAGAACTTAAAAGAGGTAAGCCTTGCTCTTAAAAATAATTTACGAAGACCCAATGATTACGCCTTTAGATTAGGAGGAGAGGAGTTTGGTGTGCTCATCTATGACTACTCGGTGCAGAAGGCAACCATTTTAGCTGAGAGATTAATCGAGGCAGTAAGAGAGCTAGATATAGAGCACAAGTCCAGCGATGTAGCTCCTCAAGTGACTATCTCATTAGGCTTTGTCTCCATCATCCCACCAAAAGATCTAGACGCAGAAAAGCTTATTCAAAGCGCTGATGACGCTCTGTATAGAGCAAAAGATGGTGGCAGAAATAGATATTATGCTAAGTATAGTCTTACATAAAAATGAGCACTGCAGACAAGAGTAGGCGTTCTGGCATCTTCTTGATGGCATTGGCTACGCTTGTTATTCCTTTAAGTGACGCTATTGCTAAGTATCTCTCAGAGACGCTTAGTGTCGGGTTTATCTCATGGAGTAGGTTTGTTTTTGGTAGTTTGCTACTTTTGGTGTTTATCTACCTTAAAAAAATTGAGATTGCTAAGCCCAATCTCAAGATCTTTTTTCTTGCTATAACCGTCTCTGGAACCATCCTTTCGCTCTTTTTAGGGCTAAGCTTTTTGCCATTGGCTAATAATATTGCCCTTTTTTTTATTGAACCCCTTGTTGTATTACTGCTAGCAGCACTCTTTCTTAAAGAGAAGCTCACTCCCCTAAAGGTGCTCTCCGTCATTTTGGGGCTTATTGGAGTTATTATTGTCATTCGCCCTAATTGGTCGCTCTATGGATACAGCTCCTTTTTTCCGCTCTTAGCCGCTCTTTTTTATGGAACCTATCTAACACTCACGAGATCTTTTCTCAAAGGAGCAGATAGAGACCCCTATGAATTGCAACTGTGGATTCATCTTTTTGCCACAGGTATTTTCTCTCTGCTTTTATTGGCAGGAGAGTTTGTTGCCAATCCTATCTTTTTTGTCTCTTTTGTAGATGTGTGGGCGGTTGTGCTTCTTTTAATTGGAGCGCTAATTGCCCTTGGGGTGCATATTCTTGTGCTTAAAGCTTTTAAAAAGGCAGACGCTTCTGTGCTTGCCCCTTTGCAATATCTAGAGATACCTGGGGCTGTGGTTTTAGGGTTTATTATTTTTCAAGATATTTTGGATCTATACACTTTTTTAGGCATGGGGATCATTATTGCTTCTGGGCTTTTGGTGCTAAAAACAAAAACTTAACCTACTAGGGGATTAATATCAAAGGAGAATGTGCTTCCACTCTCTATTTCACTCTCAATCTCTAGTTTTGTATTGTGAAGTTTAAGGATGTAGCTTACAATAAAGAGCCCGAGACCCATGGAGTTATTCCAGCTAAGATTGCTGACTCTATAAAACTTCTTCGTAATGTCTTCGATATCTTTTCCATCAATTCCAATGCCTCTATCAACAATTTTTAGAGTGTCTCCGTCAAATACAATAGAGATATCTTCGCTAGAGTATTTCAGAGCGTTCTCTATCAAGTTTTTAACAGCAATTTCCAAAAGAGTTCTATCAGCAAATACCGTAGCGTCACTGACATTTAAGTCTAAAACTCTTCCTGGGTAGCTGTCTTCTAGTGACTCTGTCACATCGAGAATAAGATCTTTAATATTAAACTTGACTTTCTCTACTTTAAAATCGTCTGTCTCTAACTTGATAGCTAGGGAGAATCTATCTACCATCGCATTGAGTTTAATAGAGTTTTTTTGAATTTTTTCTAAAAATCTATCTCTTAATTGGGGGTTGATCTCACCGTCGCTGATAAGGGTATCGCTATAGCCTCTAATGATGGCTATTGGATTTTTAAACTCATGGCTAATAGCTGAGAGCATATCCCTTTGCTGGCGGTTTTTGATTCTGATTTTGGCATTGTACTTTCTCTTTTTTTTATCAATTTTTTTAAGCCTCTTTCCTGATCGCACGAGGGTGTTGTAGATAATGCCAAATTCGTAGATAAAAAAGTTTTTATCCCCCTTTGGATAGTTTTTAAAAGA
>JAABTA010000168.1 GCA_011390075.1 Helicobacteraceae bacterium
TTAAAATTATTTAAAAAGTGACGAAGGGTCCTTCCCATACCTGTAAATACAGCAGGAAGGTAGATCTTTTCTAAAAAGGTTTTACCTCTTCTTTGTACCTGTTTTGTCTGTATAGCCATTATATACCTCCTATTGCTACAACAAAAATAGCAGTGACTACAATATTAAAGATGGCTAAAGGAATCAGCTTTTCCCAGCACATTCTCTGGAGCTGGTCGTAACGAAACCGTGGAAGGGTCCACCGCACCCAGATAAACACAAAAAGCATTATTAGAGTTTTGCCAACAAATACAAGGGTTTGCACTGTGGTGGCAATAATCTGTCCATCAAAAGCGCTTACTCCTTGAGAGAGAATGTAGAGAATGGGAATCTCTATTAAAAGCGCAATCGTGAGGACAAGCTTGATATAAAAACTATTCTCTTTTTTTCGCAAGTCATGCTCTGTTTTGTAGCGAGTTTTATTGTTTTGTAACAGCCAGCTTGTAAATAAAAAGATCTTAATAGGCACAATAATGGCAATCACAATAAGCACAAACTCACTATTGTCTAAAAGCATCTGTGTTGATACCCACGGCAAGGAGTACCCACCAAAAAAGACAGTGACAATCATGGCACTTGCAACAATCATCGCAATATACTCTGCCATAAAAAAGAGGGCAAAACGCATAGCGCTATACTCAGTATGAAAACCTGCTACTATCTCGCTCTCTCCCTCTGCCAAGTCAAACGGGGCTCTGTTGGTCTCTGCAAAGATAGTGACAATAAAAATAACAGCTGCCAAAGGCTGAATAAATACCCCCCACATGGGAATAACCCCAAAAAATGTCCCCTCTTGGAAGTGGACAAAGTCGTTGAGATGGATGCTTCCATAAGTAATGAGCATGCTCACAACCGAAAGTGCTAAAGGAATTTCGTAGCTAATAGCTTGGGCGCTTGCCCTTAAAGATCCTAAAAGTGCGTATTTATTGTCTGCTGCGTACCCCGCCAAGATAATGCCATAAACACTAAGTCCTGCAAAGCCTAAGTACCAAAGCATTCCTGCGTCAATAGGGATAGCTTGCATAATATAGGCTTTGCCATTAAGTATAAAATCATCGGCAAATGGGATAATGCTGATGGTCATAAGGCTCATAAAAAACAGAAGGGCTGGGGCCAAGACAAAATAGAATCTTTTTTTTATATGGCCAGAGATAAAGTCCTCTTTAAATACAAGTTTGACAACATCGGCTAAAGACTGAATGATACCACTGAGCCTAATCCCCCCTATATTGGTTCTGTTTGGTCCTGGTCTATCTTGGATATAGGAGGCAATTTTTCTCTCCATAAATACCAAAATAGGCACCAAAGTAAGAGCAAACATGAGGGCAAAACTAATTCTAAACAGAGTTAATAAGATCTCAGCACTATCCATCGAATCCCCTTAAAAGTTCTTGAGCAAAAGAGAGCTTTCTCTCTAAGATTTTTTCTATAATCTCTTGCGTAGAGAGCACCTCATTGTTGCTTACAGCTTGGTTCATTTTTCGTATAACCTTATCGCAGTTGATGGTGTGCCCCTCTCTCTCACTAAAGCTCTTACAAGCAATCACCTCTTTGTCTGCAAAGTTGTGAGAGGAGATAGCGTCATACTGCTTGCCTTGGAGATCTTGCAAGAGATCGGCGTTTGGCTCACCTTGACTAAAAAGCAAAAGATACTCGCAACTTTGCAAGATCTCTTGATAGGTGGCAAGGCTTGCATCTATATCTAAAAGATCCAGCGAGGCTCTATTGGAGGCTTTATCATTTTGGATAAGATAATCATCCCCATCATCACCGATGCAAAAGTCACTGTAGCCACTGAGTTTGGTCTCATAGTTGACACTGAGGGTTTTTACAAAAAAGAGCTCCTCGGTTGAGAGGTTAGCCGAGACAATAATGCCACACTTACTTTGATGCTTCTCTAGGGCTTGTCTTATTTGGTAGAGAGGGTACTCATAGCTAGCCGCTTTAGCTCTATTCTCATTCTCTTGGTGATGAGAGTATCTTCCATCATCGCAGATAAAGGAGCCGTTAACCTTATCATCTCTTCTAGCACGGAATCTGTAAGCCCTATCACTTTCATACTTCTCTTGGTAGTGATCAATATAGATAGCACAGCCTTTAGCACACCCTTGACAGATGCTTTCAACGGGTTCTAAGTGCCATACTCTTTTTTTAAATCTAAAGTCTTTACTAGTCATCGCTCCAACAGGACAGATCTGGATAATATTTCCAGCATATCTATTATAAATTGGGCGCCCTGGGAAGATAATAATTCTTGACTCATCACCTCGTTTTTGCAGACCTAACTCTTTTGTTTTAGTGACTGTTTCTGTAAAACGAACACAACGGGTACAAAGAACACAACGCTCTTGGTCATGAACTACATCTTTTCCGTAGTAGAACTTTTTGCCTTTAGTCACTTTATTCTTTAACTTCATCTGGCTTTTAGCCAAATCAAACTTCATATAGTAGTTTTGTAAGTCACACTCACCAGCTTGGTCGCACACAGGACAGTCAATAGGGTGGTTAATGAGCTCTAGTTCCAAGTTAGCTCTTTGCACGGAGCGGGTAAGCTCACTACTTACATAGATCTCCATACCTTCACTAATTGGTGTATTGCAAGCAATCTGAGGTCTTTTTTGTCCTTTGACTTCAATGAGGCACATACGACAGTTACCATCAATGCCAAGTTCTGGGTGGTAACAAAAGTGAGGGATCTCAATATTATATCTTTTAAGCTCCTCGATGAGGTTGCCATCTTTGTTTACTGTCAAAGACTTATCATCAACAAAGATCTCTACACTACTCATGTGTTTTACCCCCTTCGATATACGCTATAAATTCCTCTTCAAATTTAGTTATAAATCCTAAAATCACATCTTTCACCGCTGGAGCAAAAACACAGATAGTTTTACCATTGAGCATCACACAGATCTCTTTAAGTAAGCCCAGATCTTCTCTTTTTCCTTTACCGTGGATAATATCTTCTACAATTTTTAGAGCCCATCCACACCCTTCACGACACGGTGTACACTGCCCACAAGACTCCTCTTTGTAAAAATCAAGAAGATTTTCCAAAGCGCG
>JAABTA010000169.1 GCA_011390075.1 Helicobacteraceae bacterium
ACGCCATAAAACGATAAGGTTTCTACTCAAGCGCCAAGGTCGTGAGGGCATATTGCCAAAGAACTCCTTTTGCCACTTGCCCCAGAAGGAGATTTATATCATAAGAGCACCAAAGGTGCGAGGGCACTCCGCCGAGGAGCTCCTTTTGCCACTTGTTGGAAAAGGAGATTTATAAATGCAACCCCTAATTGATGAGTATATGAACTATCTTAAAGTGATTAAAGGGCTCAACAATAAAAGCCTTGTAGCCTACAAACAAGATCTCGAACAGTTTGATGCAAGCACGCAAAAACCGATAGAGAAAATAGCTTCAGAAGATATCTACCACTTTTTAGAAAAATTTTCTAATAAACGAACGCTTAATAGAAAGCTTTCAGCTATTAACAGCTTCTTTAAGTTCTTAGCTCATGAGTCTAAACTTGAACACTCCTTTACTCTTAGATCTTCAAAGCTTCCACAGGTTTTGCCAAAATATATCCCAAGCAAAGAGATAGAAAAAGGGTTAGAACTCATTGATACAAAAGAGTGGATTGGACTAAGAGATTATGCGCTTATTCTTTTTTTGTACGCTACAGGGTGCAGAATAAGCGAAGCACTAGATGTGAAAAAAAGCGATTTTGAAGGTGGCTGGCTCACTATTAGAAGTGGCAAAGGGGACAAACAAAGATTGGTTCCCGTAGCAAAAAGAGCCCTAGTCTCTATTGATGAGTACCTAAGCAAGCGAGATTTTTTTAGTGAGTATATTTTTGTGAGCTATCAGCAAAAAAAGCTTAGTAGAATTTCTGCTTTTAAGATTGTCAAAAAGTATCTTGCCACCTCGCCACACACCCTAAGACACTCTTTTGCTACTTCTTTAATTTTAGGAGGGGCAGACTTGAGAGTTGTCCAAGAGCTTTTAGGTCATGCAAGCATTAATACAACACAGGTCTATACTCATCTACAAAAAGAGCATCTGCAAGAAACGCTTATGCGGTTTCATCCAATGTCAAAGAGGTATGCGTGAAAGAGTTAGTTGAGTTTTTAGGAAAAAAAAAGCTTCTTTTTAAGAAGCTAGAGCCCCTTGATCTAAAAGATTATGGTTTTAGGCAGAAGTATAAACTTTTTTATGGTATTGATACAAAAAGTTTTTATACAATAATACTTTTTATTGAGCAAAAAAGTCGGATCTTGCAAAAAAATGTCGATAAATATGAAGAGATTGTAGAGGCACTTATCATCAAAAAAGATCACAACTTTAAAAAAAAGATTATTATTATAGACGCTCCTTTGTGTTCAAAAGCAAAAGAGAAGCTCAAAAAATTACACTGGAAGGTTTTTCATGGTTCTTTGTGATGTTGGAAACAGTCGGTACCATTTCTACTACAAAGGGACAGCTTGGCACAAAAAGTGTGATAGTGTGCCAGAGATTACTATTCCCAATTTTGATAATAAGATCTATGCCATTAGTGTACGAGATGACGCTTTAGAGCGGTTGCAGTCAAAGTATGATGTGACACTGTTAAATGACAAAATTGATTTTGATACAACCTACACAGGGCTAGGAATAGATAGGGCCGTTGCCTGTAGCGCTATTGATGATGGGGTTGTGGTGGATGCTGGCAGTGCTATAACGGTAGATATTATGCAAAATGGTATCCATCTAGGAGGGTTTATTTTGCCAGGGATCAGCCGATATGAAAAGGTCTATGGCTCTATCTCTCCAAGATTGGCTAAAAGTATTAACCTTGCAGTAGATATACAGAGCCTGCCACAAAATACAGGAGACGCCATTAGTTACGGTATAATCGCCTCTATTGTTGAAATTATTAAAAAGTCAGCTAAAGGAAAAAAGATCTTCTTTACAGGAGGAGATGGCCCCTATCTGGCAAAATCTTTTGACAATGCCATAGTTGATAATATTTTGGTATTTAAGGGAATGGAAAAAATAATTAAGGACAACCTATGATAACAGTCGCTCTTCCAAAGGGGCGTATCGCAGAAGATACTCTTGAGATTTTTAAAAATATATTTACACAGGATTTTTCGTTTGAAAGTAGAAAACTTATTTTAGAACAGCATGGATTTAGATTTTTGCTTGTGAGAAATCAAGATGTTCCTACTTATGTGGAAAATGGAGCTGCGGATATCGGTTTTAGCGGAGAGGACACCTTAAAAGAGCAAGGAGCAAGAGTGACAAAACTCTTAGATCTTGGAATTGGCAAGTGTCAAGTGGTTGTTGGCATGAAAAAAGGTGAAGTTTTAGATCCTAGATTACCTGAGATTGTCGTTGCTTCTAAGATGGTCAATATTGCCAAAGACTACTTTGATTCTAAGGGAATGAGCGTCAAGATTGTCAAGCTGTATGGATCCATTGAGCTCGCTCCACTAGTTGGTCTGTGTGACGCTATTGTAGATATTGTTGAGACGGGAACCACCATGAAAGAGAATGGCTTAGAGCCTGTGGCAACTATTATGGAGTCTAGCGTGAAGATGTTTGCCAATAGAGAGAGCTTTATCCAAAAGCGAACAGAGATCTTAGAGCTCAAGCAACAGATTAAAAAGGTGCTAGAGGCGTAGGTAGGAGCACAGAATGGCTGATGATCAGCAAGAAAAGACAGAAGAGCCCACCTCCAAAAAGATAGAAGACGCCAAAAAAGAGGGCAATGTTCCCAAAAGCATGGATGCAGCAGGATTTATTGCATTAATTGTTGCTGTGGGAGTGGTGATTGGTCTTATTGGCTTTATTCTCTCTAATATTGGAAAACTCTTTCCCTACTACTTCTCTTTTTTTGGCAAAGATCTAACAGCCGAAGATCTTAGTTCCATCGCTATTATCTCTTTTCAAGAGGTGCTTATCTCTGTTTTGCCTATTGCTATTGCCGTTGCTATTGCAGGTGGTCTGGGCTATATTGTACAGTTTGGCCTTATCTTCTCAACCAAACCCCTTACTCCTGATATTAAAAAGATAGACCCAATTAAGGGAGCCAAAAATCTTTTCTCTTTAGAGAAGATGATTGAGGGGGCAAAAATCACAGCTAAAGTGAGTGTTGCTTTTGGTGTAGGCTTTTTTGTTTTTTTACTCTTTATTGAAGAGCTACCGACAGTGACCATGTTTCCC
>JAABTA010000170.1 GCA_011390075.1 Helicobacteraceae bacterium
TTCAAGTCGTATTTCAGAGAGCAAAAAGAGGTTTTTAACACTAGCGCCTACCCTGTCAGATCTCAGTTTGATCTGTCCAGCTGACTCTTCTGCGGAGACATAGAGCACATCTCGATTTTGTTTGGCAAGATTGGCACTAATTTTAATAAGCAGAGTAGATTTACCAACTCCCGGACTACCACCAATAAGCACAAGGGAACCTGGCACTGTACCACCACCAAGCACTGTATCAAACTCTTTTTCCAAGGTAGGTACTCTCTCCACATCATCCACACTTACCTCTGTAATACTTACAGCACTGTTTGCACTTTGAGAAGAGCTTGCTGATCTTTTTTGCTCTTTTATCTGTTCGTCATTGAGTTCTAAAAATGAGTCCCACGCAGAGCAATTTGGACACTTACCCATCCATTTTGGTGTGCTAAACCCACACGCCTGACACTCAAATACACTTTTTTTCTTTGCCAATACTCTATCCTTCTTTAAGGATTATATTAACAAAACTTTAATTTTCTTTAGTTAGGATTAACATATTGATATACAATTTCTTTCCATAGGAGACAAAATGAAAACCTATAGATTTACTATTAAAGGCAGAGTTCAAGGGGTGTATTACAGAAAAAGTGTTCAAGAGCGTGCTTTAAAAGAAAATTTTCTAGGCTATGTGAAAAACTTACCTAATAAAGATGTTGAGGCTGTTGCCAATCTTGACTCCAGTAATTTTAATAGATTTGTAGAGATCTTAGAAGAGGGATCACCATTAAGCCATGCAAAAGAGATTACAAAAGAGGAGATGGAACCTATGGAGTTTAATAGTTTTGAGATTAGGTACTCAGCCTAATCCCCATAGATTGAGTCTACAAAAGAGTCCACAAACTCATCTGCTTTAAACTCTACTAAATCCTCAGCCTTCTCCCCTACTCCAATAAAAAGAATTGGAAGATTAAGCTCTTTTGCCACAGCAAACACAGCCCCACCTTTGGCGGTACCATCAAGCTTTGTAATCACCACACCATCCACCTTGACTCTTTCATTAAAAATCTTAGCTTGCTCGATGGCCATAGTTCCTTGTGTGCCATCTAGGATAAGCAGTTTTCTATCGGGGCTTCCCGCTTTAGCTTTGCCACAAATTCTTATAATTTTATCGAGTTCATTGGCAAGATTGACTTGATTGTGCAGTCTCCCTGCTGTGTCAATAATCACTCTATCGAGGTCTTTGGCTTTTGCTGATTCAATGGCGTCATAGGCAACTGCCGAGGAGTCGTGTCCATGTTTTGTAAAAACGATTGCTACATCAATCTTTTCTGCCCAGCTTTTAAGCTGTTCGATAGCGGCCGCTCGAAAGGTGTCTCCTGCGGCGAGTAAGACCTTTTGGTTTTCATTTTTGTATTTAGTTGCCAACTTGGCAATGGTGGTAGTTTTTCCAGCGCCATTGACACCAATAATGAGATCAATAAAAGGTTTTTGTACTTCTGGTGGTTTTTTAAACTCTGGAAATTGGCGGATGAGTTCGTTGTAGAGTCTGCCTTTGACCACTTTGGAAGGCAGTGGATCTAAGATCTCCTCCACAAGTTCATATCCCATGTCAGCTTCTACTAGAGCCTCTTCTAATAACTCTTTATCAATTTCTGCCTGTTTTTCAGGAATTATCTCTCTAAAGGCTTCGCTGGTTTTGCTAAGCCCTTTTTTAAAAAATGAGAACATCGACTGCCTTAAAGTATTTTTTTAAGTTCTGCTTCTAGCATCTCAGGAGGAAGCAGTCCAACAAAATTTTTGTGGAGTGTACCATCTTTTTTGAAGATAAACATTGCAGGGATTCCTCGCACCCCGCCCATAGCGTCAGCTAACTCATAGTTTGCTTCCCCATAGAGCGTATCGTAGTTTATCTCATGGTAGGCAACAAACTCCTCCACATCCTCTTTTGCTTTGTCTTCAACCAAAACCCCTAGCACTTTAAGACTATCAGGGTACTTCTCTTGGAGCTTAATCAAATGAGGGATCTCTGCAATACACGAAGGACAATTTGTTGACCAATACATAGCTATCACAACCTTATCTTTTGCATTAGAAAAGGTAAAATCTTTAATTCTCCCCTCCCCTGTAAGCTCAGCCTCTATAGGCTCGCCTAGCAAAGATTCTAAAGAGATTATTTCACTTTTTTTGATGGTCTCGCCCTTCTTGAGTGTCTGCTTTTCGTTATTACTGCTATTATCGCTACTACAGCCAGCTAGAAATGCAATCACTAAAGTTGCAATGAGTAGTTTAAGTTTCATGCTTAGTTCTCCAAGTTTTTTTTGATGGAATATAATAGTGGGTTTTCGTAAATGAAGTATAAACAACTGCTACTTAATATCAAGGATAGCCCTTAAGTTCTTTTTTACATTAAAGGGGTACAATAAAAAATTAAAATCACAGGAACTTTTATAATGACAATTTTAGTATCAGATGACTCTATGCTTGCAAGAATGAGCCTTAAAAAAGTGCTAAGCGAGCTAGAACCTTCTATTGAGTTTTTAGAAGCTAGTAATGGTCAAGAGGCCATTGATACCTACAAAGCACACAAAAATGAGATCTCTTTAGTTTTTCTAGATCTTACCATGCCTATAAAAACTGGCTACGAAGCTCTAGAAGAGATCTTGGCTTGCAATAGCGAGGCAAAAGTAGTCGTCGTCTCTGCCGATGTGCAACCAAAAGCAAAAGAGAAGGTATTAGCAGCTGGAGCCAAAGAGGTGATTCCTAAGCCTATTAGCAGTGAAAAGATGAAAGATCTTTTGCTCAAAGGAATTATTTGAAAATTTTTAATGAACTGCAAGTAGATGTTTTAAAAGAGTTTATTAATGTTGCTTTTGGTTTTGCTACTGCAAGCATTGCAGAACTGCTTGACTCTTTTGCAACTTTACACACCCCACAAATACAAATTATAGAAGCAAAACATATTGACACCTACATCAGCGATCTCTCCAAACCAAAAGAAAAAAAATACCAAGCCCAACAGATCTTTAATGGAGACATTAGTGGGGAGACTGTCTTTTTAATGAACAACAAATCCACAATCAACCTTACACAAAGGTTTTATGACACAACAACACCGAGTG
>JAABTA010000171.1 GCA_011390075.1 Helicobacteraceae bacterium
CTTTTTTGCTCTAAGAGTCCAAAAATAGCCTCTATCTTTTCTAAGATCGCTTGATAACTCCTCTCCCCACACTCCATCTCTGGATTGGAGAGATAGAAAATATCCAAAGAGTCAACTCCTAAATTTTCTAGGCTTTTCTCAAAACTCCAATCAATATATGGAGCTGTCATGCAGTATTGATCAAGAACAATATCCTCTTTTGTTGCTATATTTTTTTGAATAATATTCTCCTCAATCCACTGATAGGGATTGTCTGGAAAAGGGTAGTCTAGAGGCAAAAATCCCCCTTTAGAACAGATAATAAGTTCCTCTTTCTTAGCAAGGTTTTCACTAAAGATCTCAGCAAGAGCCTCACCTATCTCTCTTTCACTTTTTTGGTATCTGTAGTTAATGGCCGTATCAATCACATTAATACCGCCGCTTACCGCCTCTTTAATAGCCTCTTTAAAAGAGTAAGTATAGTTCTCTTCTTGGTGGGGTTCTGGTTTGAATGTGCCAATACCAATTGAGGAGAAAAAGAGTTTTTCGCTGACGGAGAAAAAATCCTTAACTACCCCTCGTTTTTTAAAAAAATTAAAACTATCTTCTGTTGTTGCAAGCGCCATTATATCTCCTCTAAAAGATGCAAGACTCTTCTATCTTTATAGGGTGCTATCCCAAGTTCTTGTCGATATTTCGTTACACTTCTTCTTGAGATGGAGATATTAAATCGCTCAATCACATGGGCTAAGATCTCTTGATCACTTAGTGGTTTATTGATATTTTCACAAGCTACTACCCGTTTGATAAAGTTTTTAATCTCTGTAGAACTCTTGCCATCCACACTAGTTACAAAAAAATAACTCAAAGGAAAGATCCCCCTATCGCAAGCGAGATATTTTTCACTGACAGCTCTTGAGATTGTTCCCTCACTAAATCCAAGCTCATCTGCAATCTGTTGATGCTTCAGTGGCACAAGATCACCCCCATTAAAAAATCTCATCTGTTTCTCTATGATAGAGAGCGTAATCAGTTGCAGTGTCTGTTTTCTAAGTCCAATAAGAGAGACAAGCTCTTTTGCATCCTTAAATTTCTCTTTAAGAAAATCACTATCTCGTTTTACCACAGATTTTACTACTACCTCAGGATAATATTTACTATTGACCTCTACTTTTAAATCATCCCCTTGAAAAAAAACAAAAAGATCTGGAACAATAGCGCCTCTATTTTCTAGATACTCAATAGCAGGTGGGCTCTTAAGCCTCTTTAATACAGCTTTTGCTTCAGCAAATCGAGGGTGGGAGAGATATTTCTCTATATTCAAAAAATCAATAACCGCACTAGAAAGAAGCAAGCTAAGCTCATCATCTAAATCAAAATCATTGAGCTGGAACAAAAAGGACTCCTGTAAGTTTTTTGCCCCAACGCCTGCAGGCTCTAGATAAGAAAATCGTTGTCTCACTCGCTCTACCTCATCATTGGCTACATTGAGTTTCTTAGCAATTTCCTCTACACTTCCATCAAAATATCCCTCTTCGTTAATAAACTCAATAATAAGGGTGGCAATATTTTGCGAAATTGGCGTCGGAAAAAGAGGTGGTTCAATCTGTTCATACAACTTTTCATAGAGACAGGTATCTGCTAAGAGTCTATTTTCTAAGATCTCGCTGTCGGTTGTGCTTAAAGGGGCATTTCCCGAGATAACTCCTTTTTTGGTGGACTCTTTGATCTCTAAAAAAGGATTCTCTAAAGAGATCTCATAAAGATAGCTATCAAGATCTTCCAAAGAGCATTTCACAAGGGGAATCCACTGTTTTAAAGACAGCTTTGGAGCAAGTTTTTGAAACTGTTTTAACTGAATATTGTAACTCAAAGCTTCTCCTTTATCTAATTTTTCTGATTGTATCAGCATATGGAAGCTTTATGTTCATTTTATTGATTAGTTTTTAATCACAAAAGTGGGGGGAGTAGGAGCAAGAGGATCTCTAGGGAGTTTCCTCCCTAAAAATTAATACTTAAGTCTTACATGACCATTTTGAGAATCGATTTTCATTTGACATGAAAGTCTTGTTTTCTCTGTTGTCAATCCAAGGTTTTGAAGCACTTTTTTCTCTTTATCAGTTACAGGAGAGAGGTACTCCATTCCTGATTCAACCTCAACAATACAAGTACCACACTCACCATCTCTACAGCCAAACGGTAGTCCACTACCAGCCTTTTCTACGATATCTTGAATTGTGTCACCTTGTTTTACATTAATGGCTAAAAAGTCATTAACAATTTCTACTCTAGTTGTCATATTCTTTCCTTTTTTTGTGTTTTAATTTGTGTAAAATCTAATGGAAGGCTTTTTGTTCATGCACTCCCTCCTTTACCAGATTTTCTATGTTCTTTAAGCCAGTTAAGCTCATCCTCTACATCGCTAAACTCATCATCAACAGACTCAATCTCAAACTCTCTGCAACCTACAACTTTTCCCTCTTTAAAAAAGTCCACATCATAGATTCTAATCGTTTGCAAAAAGTCCCCTATGTGCCGAATAAACCCAGTAGCAGGCGGAGCAATAACTACCTCTCCTCGCTCTAATCCATAATAGGTTCCGTCGTTTTTTATCTCTTGTGTTAACTTTACTCGCTCGCCAATTTTAAAAACCGGGAGCGCCTCATCTTTTGAAGAGGCAGAGATAAAGTTAGCATCCGCATTCAGTGCCATGTTCACTACCCTTGCTAGGTTCACAACTACTCATAGTTGAACAGCTAAGACATGCAGACGGATTTTCATAAATATTCCAAACATCCGCAGCACTTGGACTAAATCCATTCTCATAGTTTTTATAGATTGCCATAAGAGCAAACTTGTAAAACTCTAAGATCTTCTCATCAGACTGGCCAGACTTTTCAACTTTTTCTACCATTGCACCAAAAAACTTAAGTATATGCAGTCTTTTTGCTGCTAAGAGATCTCTATCATAAGCAATGTCAAAAAAATCAAAAAAATCATTGGCATTGCTTAGTTTGTAAAACTCTTCTAATCTAGTCATCATCAATCCTTAACTTGCCTCTAATGTGGCGTGTTCAAAACATCCCT
>JAABTA010000172.1 GCA_011390075.1 Helicobacteraceae bacterium
ATCTATCTTAAACTCTATAATAAAAATAGCGTGATCCATTATAATAATAAGATCAATGCGACCTTTACTGTTTGATACTTCACTCTGTATATTTAACCCTAAACTTTGTAGATAGATAAAAATTACACTGGCATAGAAACCTTCATAGTTTTGGATAGTGTTGTTTGTGTAGTTATGATAGGGGATTGAAGCAAACATAGAGACAAAAGAGTCCCAAAGAGCTGGCATATCACTCTCTAGTAGACTTTTATAGATCTCTGTTTTTTTAGCGGTTGGATGTCTGTCTTTGATAATGGCATCAATAATATAATCACTAAGAGAGATCTTTACCTCTTTGTTTGGTATTTTTAGAGTATATTCTAATGTTCCAAAGAGTGTTGTCTCTTGCCTATCAATTGTTAAATACCCACTTTGATACAAGATTACTTCAAGATCTAGATTTTCGATATCAAAGCTATTAAGCAACTTCTCATCAACTTGTAAGTGCGCTAGGTTTGGCAAGAAGTAGTTTTTTTCTTTGATAAGGTCCATAAGAAAAGTTGGGGTTCCTGTCTCGAACCAGTAGTTTTTATACTTTTTACCCTTAGCAATAAACTGCAAGATATCAAAGGGGTTGTACATATCGCTCCCTAAGAAGTTATACCCATTGTACCAGCCCTTAAGTTTTTCCATATCCACACCCTCTAGGTATGGTTTAAAGGTGGTTTCCACATCTTTTTGAGCGTACCCACAAATATCTCCATAAGGCTCATCAAGGGATATATCAGTAATATTATTGAGTCCACTAAAAATAGAGGTTTTGGTAAACTTACTCACCCCTGTCAAAAACGCAAAGCGTAAAAACTCATCGCTGCCTTTGATGACACTATAGAAGTTTACCAAGCCATTTCGTATCTCTTTGGCTAGTTTTGTATCTGTGATGTTGTCTAGGATTGGTTTATCGTATTCATCTATGAGGACTACTACCTTTTGTTTATACTTTTCATAGGATTTGATAATCAATTCTCTAAAACAGCCCGATACACTGTTTTTTTCCTCGCACGCTATATTTAAATTTTTTTGATTTTCTTTGAGTGTACGAATAATTTCCTCGTCCAGATCAGCTCTACTCTCTATCTTTCCTTTCGCAAAGTTGACATGAATTACAGGAAAAGAGATATCCCAATTCCACCTGTTTTCTATAGCAAGATCTTTAAAGTAGTGTTTGTTGCCTTGGAATATATTTTTGAGCGTATCCAAAAAGAGCGATTTGCCAAATCTTCTAGGGCGAGAGAGGAATACATATTGATACTTTTCAATCAATTCATATGCCATATCTGTTTTATCGATATAGATATAGTCATCTTCTCTTATTTTGCTAAATGTTTGAATGCCTATTGGAAGTTTTTGTAGAGCCATCTTTGTATCCTTTTGCATAAAGATTATAGCAAAAAACTAAAATTTTATTTTTGGCAGTTGGTCTCTAGTTGTCTAAAAAGAGGTGCATAAAGCACCTCTTTTTTATTAATCAATCGGTATAACAGGATTGAGACTTGCTGTATTGTGAAGAAAGTGTCTGTGTTTTTCAAACTGATCGATAATATCGCTTGCTATAACATCTTCTTCGTAGCCATAAATATCATAGGCTTTGTTTCCATCTTGGAGGTAAACTTCTGCTCTTGCATATTTTCTCTGCTCTTTTGTTGGATTGATTGACTCTGGGAATGCGTATGTTGGAGTATCGTACGCTCTTGAACGCACCTCATAAGTAAAGTCCATATCTCCTTCATGTTCTACTATCAGTGTTGCAATAGCATCTTTTTGGTCGGAAGAGGAGATAATCACATTCCAGCCATATCTCATTAGTTCGTCTTGAACAACTTTCATGGCTCTGATGATATCTTCGTTAATAAATCTTCTTGTTTCAGCAATTTTTGGAAATTCAATAAGTCTACTGAGTCTGTTTTGCCATGTTCCACTGATTTTGCCATGTCTTCCTGCATTCATGTGGTGTTGGAGGCTGTTGTATCTAATACCCTCTAGATGCAAGGCTCTAAAAAGCCCCCAACAGGCTATAAGCATAATAATAGCAAAGGGAAGGGCAACAGTAATAGAAGCAGACTGTAAGGCTCCAAGACCACCAGCAATAAGAAGAGCTGCAGCGACTACGCCTTCTAGAACTGCCCAAAAAATTCTTTGCCAAACAGGATTGTTCTCTTTGCCACCACTAGAGATTGTATCTACAACAAGAGAGCCTGAATCTGAGGATGTAACAAAGAAAGTTACAATTAAGATAATAGCAATAACTGAGACAACGCCAGAGAATGGAAAGTGCTCTAAAAATTTAAAAAGTGCCGTGGAGACATCGTCGGAGACGGCAGTGCTAAGCTCGGTAAAGCCTTTGTTTAAGATTGCATCGAGTGCAGAGTTTCCAAACACTGTCATCCAGACAAAGGTAAATCCAACAGGAACAGCCAGCACACCGATTACAAATTCTCGAATAGTTCTTCCTCTTGAAACTCTGGCAATAAACATACCAACAAAAGGCGCCCAAGCAATCCACCATGCCCAATAAAAGAGTGTCCACCAGCCCATCCAAGGAGTGTCTTCGTAGACATATTGATTAAAAGTCATGCTGACAACATTAGTAAGATAGTGACCCATATTTTCAATCATTGCACCAAAAAGAAAAAATGTTGGTCCAGCCAAAAGAATAAAGAGTACAAGTGCCCCTGCTAGATAGAGATTAAGCTCTGAGAGCCTTTTGATACCACCATCAAGACCAAGTACAACTGAAACAGTTGCCATGGATGTAACAATTGCGATAAGCGTGATCTGTGCCGTAAGCCCAACAGGAACATCAAAAAGATAGTTGAGTCCAGAATTAATCTGCAGTACCCCTAAACCCAAAGAGGTAGCAACACCAAATAGGGTTCCTAAAACAGCAATTGTATCCACACTATGTCCAATACCACCATAAATTCTCTCTCCAATTAGTGGATAGAGGGCAGAACGAATAGAGAGTGGTAAACCATGCCTAAAAGAGAAGTAGGCTAACACAAGTCC
>JAABTA010000173.1 GCA_011390075.1 Helicobacteraceae bacterium
CAAGAGTAATATCTTGCATGGAGATATTGTAGGTGTTTTCGTATTTATTGATCAGACTAAAGAGATCTTTTTTAAACTCTTTTTCCAAGTTCATCTAAACCGCTCCTTGTTCCCTCTACGATAAATTTTCCACCATGTTCATCAAAATCTTTGCTAAAAACTTTGAGATTTAAATCATTCACATCATACTCAAATCTTGAGATATTTGGATAACTGATGCTAAATGTTTTTTGTTTTATTTCAAGATAGGTCATGAGTTTTGCTTGAGCAACTGTAGCATTGGCACTGTCGCTATAGGCTCTTACCAAACCACCTGTGCCAAGCTTGATACCTCCAAAATAGCGCACAGTAATCATCCCTATATTGATAAGTTCATTGCCTTGCAACACATGCAGTGTTGGTTTGCCTGATGTGCCTTTAGGCTCTCCATCATCACTAAAACTCTCAACAATTTGTTTTTGAGCATTAAGATGTCTGCTTGCAGTTACAAAGTGTCTAGCTTTGGGATGTTTGGCTTTAAGATCTAAAAGAAGGGATTCAAAGTCTTTAAAAGGGGTAAGAAAACAGAGAAAATTGGACTTTTTCTCTTCATAATTTACAGAAAATATTGCATCTACTGTCTTCACTTAAAAATTGCACTCTCTTTTTTTGCCCCCTCAAATTGAGCGCCTTCTAGGTAGGATCCCCTAAAGTCTGTAAATTTAAGATTGGCTTCGTAGAAGTTCACTTGCCAAAGATACGCTCTTGTAAGCTTTGCATATTCAAGATCAGCTGCGCGAAAATTGGCACTGTTAGCAAACACAGAATCTAAAAGCGCTCCATGTAAGTTTGCCTCCTCCAAATTGGCCTCTTCTAGGTTTGCCCCTCTTAAGTCTGCATTCGTCAGATCGGCAAATGTAAGCTCTTCGCCTTTTAAATCAGCTCCTTTAAGATCACATCCAGGACAGGATTTTGTTCTTAATAGAGTGTTAAGATCTTGCAGGTCATAACTTTGCAAAGAGAGTGCAAATAGTATGATAATAAGGGCTACTCTAAGCATTTCCTATCTCTTTTTTTAATTTTTCTAATATTTTATCTTGGTGTGATGATACCATAATTGTTTGAGAAGGGTAAGCAATTTGTATATCTGTTGCCTCATTATACGCCTCTACGAGTTCCGAAGAGATGGTGCTTCTAAGAGTCAAAGTTGCATAGGAGTTTGTCAGATACCAAGAACTAATCTTGACACCATACTCCTCTATAAAGGTAAAAACCCTAGGTTCTGCGCTAAAGTTTCTAATATGGTAGTGACCTCTTAGTTCGTTAACCTGTTTTCTTGTAATGTCTGTGTAACCTTTGGAGTATTTTTTTACTAACTCTTTGGCAATATGCACTGCCTTTTTATGATTAGATTCAAAAGTAATCATAATATCCACACCATCCCAAACGGTTTTGAGTCCACTAAAGGTGTAGTTAAGAATAATCGATGAGAAGATAAAGTTATTTGGAAACATAATCACCCTGCCAGATCTTCTATTGACTTCATAGGAGGTAAGAGTAATATCCTCTAAAAAGGTAACTCTTGTAAGCGAGATCTCTAAAATATCTCCCACATACTCATGACCATCCTTGGTAATTTTGACTCGATCACCCACATGCATCGCACCACCAAGGACAATCACAAACCACCCTAAGATATTCATAAACCAATCTTTCATAGCAATGGCGATACCTGCTGAAACAAACCCTAAAACAGTTACAAAATAGGTAAGATTATTAATATAGTTAAAGGTAAGTGTCAAAAAGATAACAATAAAACTTGTAATATTAATGACTCTATAGATATTAAACACCCTGTCTGTATCTGTGACAGTTTTTTTCACAATCATTTTGAGCAAAAAGATAAGAGCAAAAAGCACGGCAATAAAAATAACTATTTTTGAGGTTTTAAAACTCTCTGTTTTAATCTCCTCTGTAAGAGCTCTTTCTACTTCTAGTGCCTTTTTATTATAGACATTAAGACTGGTCTTAAAGATCTCTAAAACGGGACTTAGCTCTTTGATAATATTGTGTGTATCTTCTAAGCGTGTTTGCGTGAGTTTGGCTAGTTTATCATCAATTTTTCCACTCAATACCACTCTTTTTTCTAAAAGCTCTCGTTTTCTCATCAAAAAATCGATAGTCTCATCAAGGTTTCCTAGCTTTTTTTTATACTCCTCTTTTTTTTTGCTTAAATCACTGAGATAAGAAAAAGCGGAGATAATAGCAAAAGGGTTGCTGACCTCAGGAGCTGGAGAGATATCTTCTACTTTAATCAAAGATTCATAAGGGTTTTCCCCTAACTCTCCTAATAAATTGAGTTTGGAGTTGAGCGTTCCAAGCTTCACCTCCAAAGTTTTCAGCTCCTCCTCTATCTCTTTTGTTTTTTTTCTCTTTTTAAGCACTCTAATGCGCCATTTAACCTCTATAATATCTTTTTGAATACTTATATACTCTTGGTGATCAAAATATCTTTTCACCCACGAGCCATTTTTACTAATTTGAGTATCTATATTTTCAATTTTTTCACTATTTTCGTCAAGTTCAATTCGGAGCTGTTCTACTGTTTTGTTATCATCAGCAAAAAGGGAAAATAGTGCCAAACAAGTTACAAAGAGAAGTTTTATCAACTTTTATGCTCCATACCAAATTGAGAGAGCATATCTAAGACACGCTCTTGTTCCACATCATCTTTTATCACATAGCCACCGATATGGTGTGGTAAAATAAAAGTAATTGTATCATCACTGCTTTTTTTATCTAAAAAGAAGGCATCATAAAAGTTTTGAGGATCACCTATAGTGTAGTGGGTTGGAATACCATATTTTTCCAAAAGCATTTTTACTCTTTCTAATTCGTCTTGTTCTATGAGTCCCAAAGAAAAAGCCAGCGCATTGGCCATAACCATTCCCATTGCTACACATTCGCCATGGAGATATTTGGAGTATTGTGTCTGCATTTCCATTACATGTCCAAATGTGTGTCCATAGTTGAGCACAGCTCTTACACCTTTCTCTTTCTCAT
>JAABTA010000174.1 GCA_011390075.1 Helicobacteraceae bacterium
CACTAAAAACTCTAGAGTTCCTGCATTTTCGTAGTTAATAGCTTTGCATGCTTGAATAGCAGCTTGGTGAAGTCCAGCTCGTACTTCCTCTCGCAAAATAACCGCAGGAGCCTCTTCGATCACTTTTTGGTGTCTTCTTTGCAAAGAGCAGTCTCTCTCTCCTAGATGGATAACATTACCATGTTGGTCAGCAAAAACTTGCACCTCTATGTGTCTTGGGTTTTTGATATATTTTTCCATATACATAGAGCCATCCCCAAAAGAGGTTTGTGCTTCATTTGAGGCTGCTAAAAAGGCATTTTCTATATAGCTCTCATCCTCTACAATTCTCATGCCTCTGCCACCACCACCAGCACTAGCTTTAAGAATCACAGGGTAGCCAACTTCTTGAGCTTTTATTTTGGCATCTTCGGGACCCTTTAAAGTTCCCTCAACACCAGGGACAGTTGGCACACCAGCTTTGATCATTACATCTTTAGCTTTTGATTTATCAGCCATCATGTTCATAACCTCTACACTTGGACCAATAAATTTGAGATTATGGTGCTGACAGATCTCTACAAAATGCTCATTTTCACTGAGAAATCCATACCCTGGGAAAACAGCGTCGCACTCAGTGACCTCTGCTGCTGTGATAATTGCAGGAATATGGAGATAGCTCTGTGCAGATTTGGGCCCACCAATACAGACAGCAACATCAGCCATTTTCACATAGCTTGCATCTTTATCAGCAGTAGAGTAGACAACAACAGCCTCTTTTCCCATCTTTTTGATAGAACGAAGGGCTCTTAGGGCAATCTCGCCTCTGTTGGCGATAAGCACTCTTTTTATCTCTCTCATTTTTTCTCAACTCTAAATAGAGGTGTATCATACTCAACAACTTCACCATCTTCTACTAAAAACTCTAAGATAGTACAGTCAAATTCAGCTTCGATCTCGTTAAAGATCTTCATCGCCTCCAAAATACAGATCTTGTCACCTTTTGCCACTGGCGAGCCTATTTTAATAAATGCTGGAGAATCAGGAGAAGGAGAGCTGTAAAAGGTACCAACCATAGGGGATGTGATAACTTCACCCTCAGTTGCTGGTACCGTTTGATTGGTATCTGTTAGAGCCTGTGTAGGAACAGTTGCCACACTTTGTGGCGCTGACATTACAGCATTGCCACCAAACTTCTCTAGTTTCACCTTGAGATCTTTCTCTTCAATTTCCAGTTTGGAAAGAGAGGACTCTTCCAAAATTTCAACCAATGCTTTAATCTTTTCAATATTCATAAATCTTCCTTGCCATGAGTTGTGCACAACTCAACTATATTTTAGGGGTGTTCTTTACTTAATTTGTTATAATACCATAACTAAATTTATCAAAGAGAGAAACAGATGGGACTAAAGTCAGATAGTTGGATTAGAAAGATGTCTCTTGAACATGAGATGGTCACTCCGTTTTGCGAAGATCTTTCTTGCAAAGGAGTTGTCAGTTATGGACTCTCTAGCTATGGATACGACATTCGAGTGAGCAATGAGTTTAAGATCTTTACCAATATAAATGCCTCTATTGTCGATCCGAAAAATTTTCATGAAGAGAATGTTGTAGAACACATTGGAGATGAGTGTATTGTGCCACCAAACTCTTTTGCCCTTGCTAGAACCGTTGAGTATTTTAAAATGCCAAAAGATGTTTTAGCCATCTGCTTAGGAAAAAGCACCTACGCTAGATGCGGTATTATTGTCAATGTCACGCCATTTGAACCAGGGTTTGAAGGGCACATTACCATAGAGATCTCTAACACCACGCCTCTTCCGGCTAAAATCTATGCCAATGAAGGAATCGCTCAAGTGCTTTTTTTGCAAGGAGATGAGCCTTGTGAGATCTCTTACGATAAAAGAGCAGGAAAGTACCAATCACAAACAGGAATTACACTTCCTAGAATTAAAGACTAATGTGCCACATATTTTTAGTAGTAGCTCTAGCCTTTTTAGGGTTTAGCTACTACGATAATGGAATCAGTGGAGTAGATGCTACCTTGGCCATAGGACTGAGTGTAGCTATCTATTTAGTAGCTCGTCTGTTTATGAGTGGGAGTTTTAAGAATAAAGAGAAACCCAATAAAACTAAAGAGACTCATCCATAAAAAAAGGCTCTCTCCATAGACAATCCCAGAGATAATACTGCCAGCAAAAGCCCCCAAGCCATACCCAATGCCTAAGTAAAATTGTTGTCCTAAGGCTCTGTCTTCATAGAGCGTGTGAATATAGCTAATGCAAGCAGTATGATACAGAGCTAAAGAGAGTGCATGGAAAGCTTGGGAGAAGAAAACAATCTCTAAAGTATCAGGGAAAGAGTAGAGCAAGAGCCATCTAAGGGTTGTCGCCCCCACAGAGATCTTAATAAGGAGCAAAAGATTGGCGCTTTTAATAAGTTTGGTTTGGTAGATAAACATAATAATCTCCGCAACAACTCCAAATGTCCAGAGCCAGCTAATTGTAGAGAGAGATACTCCATGTTCTCTTTCGTAAATTGTAAAAAAGTTATAAAGACCTCCAAAACTCATCTGCATAAAAAACGCCATCACCCAAAACTGCCAATGTTTGATAATTGAGAAATCTCCCTGTGGTCGCTCTCTTTTTTTTGGAGTTTTTTTAATCTCTTTAGCCAACACAAGACCAAAAATAGAGGTAAGGGCGATAGTGCCAATATAGGCAATAGAGAGATTGCCGTAGGTAAGAGCAATATGTCCTAAGATGAGCCCAATAATAATAAAACCAATAGAGCCATACAGCCTTGCTTTGCCATATTTTTCTTTGACAGTATCCAACGCTACAATCTCTGCAAAAGGTAAAAGTGTGCTCCAAAAGCTTCCCATGCAAGCTAAAGAGAGAGCTAATAGATAAAAATTTTCAATAAAAACAATAATCGCAATAGAAAAAAGCAGTACGGCTCCTAAAGAGAAAAGATAGATCTCTTTTGTGAGGGGGATAACTTTTAAAAAGAAAAAAGGTGTGACAAACCGCATAAT
>JAABTA010000175.1 GCA_011390075.1 Helicobacteraceae bacterium
CTAAAGGGTAACTCCTTTCATAGCTTTATTTTGATACAATAAACCAATCAAAGGAGTTATCTATGCAAACACAACTTCAAACTACAAAAGAAAAAGAGTAAGAGATAACATCAAAAGAGAACACTTGTACCACATGGATAATGAAGCGATAAAAAAAGCTCTTATAGCAAGTGGAGTGTATGATAAAAAAATGCAACTAACGGCTACTTACAGATAAGAGTATATGGCAACTCCAAACTTTGAACTTTATAATCACAGCCATAAACTTGTTTTAGGGTTTCATGGATGTGATGAATCAGTTGCACAAAAACTGTTAAGTGCAACTCCTACTTTTAAACTGAGTAAAAATTACTATGACTGGCTTGGAAATGGGATGTACTTTTGTAAAATGACCCTATGCACGCATGGGAGTATGTTCTTGAAGCACAATCAAGAGATCCAGATAAATTTCCAACCCCTACCGTAGTTGGTGCTGTTCTTGATTTAGGACACTGTTTAAACCTTACAGAAAACCACTATAAAAACCTTTTAAAAGATGCTTACAACAGGTGCAGGTTTTCATGATAAAACTCATGTGCAAATAGCCATACGAGAAGCAAATATGATAAAAGGCTATTTTAGACCCATACAAAAACGCAGAGCCATCTAATCTCCTCAAATCGCTTCACCAACCGCCCAGACTTCTTGCATTTTGTAAGAAGTCTTTTGGGAGACCGTAAAAAAATCTATGTGGTCTATTGATTCCTTTTATGCTCACTCTCTTTTTTTAATTTAAGACAAAAGGTAGTCGATGTGGCTCCATCTGTTTCAAAAGATAAGGTACCATTAAACTTCGTCTCAATAATATTTTTACACATATATAAGCCTACACCTGTTCCATTATCCTTTTTAGTTGTAAAGTAAGGCTTGAATATATTCTTTTTTACCGACTCAGGAATACCCCCACCATTATCTTGGATTTGACAGACGATATATTCTCCTTCTGTAAAGACAAAAATAGAGATAATTCCAGCAGTATTTGCGGTCTTATTGTTACTTTCAACAATCGCATCTTTGGCATTATTTAAAAGAATCATAAAGCACTGTTCCAACTCTCCCTGTCTTCCAAAAACAGTATACTCCTCTTTTTTTTCTGTTTCTATAGAGATGATAATGTTGTGGTAGGTGATGTGATTGTGTAAAAGTTTCTCTATCTTCTCTATACTTTTGATAATATTAAATCTTTTATCGATTTTGGAAGGAAGAAAAAAGGTTCGAAAATCATCTATCGTATCAGACATAAACATTAGGGTTTTTTTTGATTTATTTAAGTTTTCTAATACCTCTTCTTTGTTGATAGGATCTGTTTCTAAAAGCATCTCTATAAGATCCATATAGCAACTAATAATGGTAATTGGTTGCCTCCATTGGTGGGCGATATTATTAATCAATTCTCCCATTTCAGCAGCTTTCATTTTTTGACTAAGCATCAGCTCTTGCTCTCTTCGCTTTGCAACCTCCTCCTCTACTTTTTGATTCAAGGTTTTATTGAGTTCATTGAGTTTTATATTTCTGTTAATACTCTCTATTATAGCTGGTCTATAGACAAAAAAATCTTGCGCCAATATACTTAACACAACTACAACCCCAACTACCATTAAAATCCAGTTAAGCATTTCACTCTTTTCTTGGAGAAGCAACTCTTTTTCGTAGGTAGTCTGATCAAACACAGCTACTAATTTAGAGATCTCTTTTTCTAAGCTCTCTAGAAGTGCATAACTTTGTTTTCCATTTTCTATGATATGTTTAATTTTTTCTTCTACTTTTTCCAGTGTTTTCTCGATCTCTTGATTAAGTACCACATTGATTTGCTCAGAGTTTTTATTAATTTCTTCTTGTGCGGTTTGGATATTGTTTAGGGTTTGCTGTATCTCTTCTTCTAGTATTTTATCACTCTTAATAAGAGACTTTATGGTTAAGTGGGCAAGCCTTTCTGTGAGCATTCTTTGTTTACCACTAAGATTAATATACTTTCCATCTCCTGCTTGTAGGTCATTTATTTTATAAATAATAAAAAAAATAAACGATATCGACACTAACAAAATAGTTAATGAAAACAGATGTTTTCTCATAAGTAAAGCGATCTTTTCATCATCGCCAAATAGGCATTCTATAAAGGTTATTTTTTCTTTACTGGGCTTCATGGCAGCTCCTTATATTTTGGCTTTCATGGAAATAATTTCATCTATGTGCTGAAAAAAAGTATCATACACAAGGGGATCAAACTGTTTTTCTCTTTCTGGTTTAATAATCTCAATAGCTCTATCTACACTCCATTCCTCTTTGTATGATCTTTTTGAAGTGAGCGCATCAAAAACATCAACAATAGCGACAATTCTGCCCATAAAATTAATTGCATCTTTTGCCAAGCCAAATGGATAGCCATTGCCATCCCATCTTTCATGATGGGTAATAGCTATTTTACCAGCCGCTTCAAAGATATGACTATCTACTCTTGTTAATATGTTGTGTCCTATGGTTGTATGGTTTTTTATCATATCAAACTCATCTACTGTGAGCCTGCCTGGCTTTTGAAGGATTCGGTTTGGTATAGCTATTTTGCCAATATCATGAAGAGGCGTAGCCCTTTGGAGGAGTTTTTTTTCTTTTGTATCCATACCGATATGTTTTGCTAAAATACCTGCATATTGAGTGACTCTCTCAAGATGTTTTGCTGTATCTACTGATCTACTCTCTGCTACAGAACCTAGAAGATAAATAACATCATCATTCAGTTTTTCAATCTCTTGATTAAGGGCATACACCTTGCTCACATCGTAACTTAATTCTAAAAAGCCTTTTTCATTACCTTCTAAGTCCTGAATTTTTCTTGTTGCACTGTCTAGGTATAAATGTTTTCCATTGCGTTTGTGTTCAATAACCTCTTTAAAATGATTCTTTTCTTTCATTGTATTTTTGAGTTTGCTAAAGGAAAACTTTTTCCCTTTTACAAAACACC
>JAABTA010000017.1 GCA_011390075.1 Helicobacteraceae bacterium
GAAAGAGTTCCTTTTTGGTTATTGGTGTTTGCTATGTGGATTGTTGCAACGGTGGCAACATTAGGAAGCCTTTTTTTTAGCGAAGTCATGGAGTTTATTCCTTGTAATCTCTGTTGGTATCAGAGGATTTTTATGTATCCACTGACCATTATCTTTTTAGTGGGACTTTCTGATATGAGTAGGAGTGTGATTAAATACTCTTTTCCTTTAGTAATTTTGGGATGGGGTGTCTCTTTTTATCACAATCTTTTGCACTTTGGAATGATCTCTGAAAGTGTTACGCCGTGTGCCTATGGAGTGCCATGTGCTACAAAATATATTGAGTGGTTTGGGTTTGTCACTATTCCATTTCTCTCTTTTGTTGCCTTTTCGATACTTTTACTTCTCACCCTTATATTGAAAGGTAAATTAAAAAATGAAACACGATTGTAAAGATATCATGGAGATAGATACATCAAAACGACAAGGTTGCGAGGGCTCTGCCAAAGAGTTCTTTTGCAACTTATTGGAAGAGGAGATAGATTGATGAAAAATAGCATTGTTGTGATTACTGGGATTGTTTTAGTGGTGCTTTTTCTTGTAGGTGGCTATGTGTATAAACAAAATGCCAATAGCGCTCAAGCGTTTGTAGCGCAAGAGAATTATGGTAGTTTCGTTAAAGACCACTCTCCTACATTGGGAGATAAAGAGGCTAAGGTGCATATTGTGGAATTTTTTGATCCTCTATGTGGCACTTGCCAGGCATTTTATCCTTTTACGAAAGATCTCTTAAAAAAATACGATGGAAAAGTAAAACTTACTCTGCGGTATGTTACTTTTCATGAAGGCTCAGAGTTTATTATACGGCTTTTAGAGGCTGCTAAAATGCAGGGAAAATTTTGGGAGAGCCTAGATGTGGTTGTGCAAACTGCAAGTTTTTGGGCGGATCATAACAATCCAAGACCTGAAGCGCTTTGGGGAATATTGGAAAAATCAGAAGTGAAGCTAGACATTAATAAGTTGCGTTCAGATATCTACTCTGAGGATATTTTGCAAGTGATTCAAGCAGATAGAGCCGATGTGAAAAAATTAGATATTAGAAAAACACCGAGCTTTTTTGTGAATGGAAAAGCTTTAAAGAATTTTGGTTATAAAGAGTTAGAAGCACTTGTGCAAGAAGAGGTGGAAGCTCAGTATTAAAAAAAAAGGGGGGAGTTTAGATTTTAAACTCACTCTCTATCTCTTGCGCTTTGGCAACTCCTGTAAAGGTTAGCGTGTCCTCTTTGTTAATCAAGAGATCTCGCTTAAGATCTTTGCAAGCGCTTTTGGCTTCTTTAAAATCAAAAGAACCACTGGCAACAAGCTTTTGCAAAATAGTATGCAAATTCTCATCCTCCTCTTTTTTTAAAAGAGCTAACAGGATGAGTTTTTTGCTTATATCCACTAAGCTCTACTTTTGATGAGGTGGTGCTCTTTGAGTCTCTTTTCTAGATGAAAAGTTCCAAATGGAACTAAAGAGGTGATAAAAGCATAGAGGTTAAAGCCAAATACCCATTTGTGTTCTCTTGCTGCACTTGCTAAAAAAACAACAAAAAGAATAAAAAGTCCTCCATGAGCCATTCCCACAACTTTGACCCAACTAGGATCACCTCCTATATACTTAATAGGCATAGCAATAAAGAGCAGAGCAATATAGGACAACCCTTCTAAAAATGCAATCAATCGTAATCTTCCAATTTTTGTATCCAACATGTAATGCTTCACTTTCAAAATGGTTTGCGAGATCTTAGTATTAAATTTTAAAAAGAAGCTTAAGGGGTATATTTAAAGTTGTAGAAGTTCTAGTTAATGGCATATAAAGTATAATAATCAAATGATACGATATAACCATATAAAAAAACTACTTTTCAAGATAGATCCAGAGCGAGTCCATCAAGGTGTAGAGAGACTTTTGCCACTTATGGCAAAGTGCCCTATTACAACCAATATGTTTGCAAAAAGATCTATCTTTAGCGATACTGTTTTAGAACAAGAGCTCTTTGGAAGAAAGTTTTACAATCCTGTTGGTTTAGCTGCTGGTTATGATAAAGATGCAAAGATGCTTAGCTTTCTCCCTCTTTTAGGATTTGGTTTTGTAGAGGTGGGCACGGTGACACCACTGCCACAAAAGGGCAATCCAAAACCTAGACTTTTTCGGCATAAACAGGAGGAGTCTTTGCAAAATGCGATGGGATTTAACAATAGTGGCATGGAGGCTATGGCAAAAAGATTAGAAAGACTCACCCCTTTTTCTATTCCCATAGGTGTAAATATTGGAAAAAACAAACTCACCGAGCCAGAACAGGCCATTGAGGACTATGCACAATTAGTGCAAAAGCTTGAGGGTTTTGCTGATTATATTGTTGTAAATATCTCCTCTCCAAACACTCCAGGTTTGAGAGATCTGCAAAACGAGGCATTTATCGAGGAGCTTTTTACCAGATTAAAAAAACTGAGTCATCGGCCAATCCTTTTAAAAGTTGCTCCAGATCTCAAAGCGCAAGATGCCATCGCTCTTTGCAAAAAAGCAGTAGAGGAGGGTGCTAGTGGTATTATTGCCACCAATACAAGCAATGACTACTCCCTTGTAGCCAACCCAAAGCCTACAGGTGGTATAAGTGGCAAGGTTTTACAAAAGAAAAGTTTTGCTCTGTTTGAAGAGCTTGCCAAAGAACTTTTTGGAAAAACAACACTGATCAGTGTTGGTGGCATCGACGATGCTGACGAGGTCTACAAAAGAATTCGCGCTGGAGCCTCTTTGGTGCAGGTCTATACTGCACTGATATACAATGGGCCAAAGCTAGTTTATAGACTCAATCAAGGTCTTACAAAAAACCTCAAACGAGATGGTTTTAACTCGATTACTGAAGCTATAGGAGCTGATAGAAAACAATGAGATTACTACTATTTTTTTTAATTTACACAGGAGTATTAATGTCCAATTCTTTACCAAAACACTACACAACAACCCTAGATAATGGTCTTGAGGTGGTTGCTATTCCTATGCATAATGACTCCAATGTTATTAGCATAGATCTTTTTTATAAAGCTGGAAGTCGTAATGAGATTATGGGAAAATCTGGGCTTGCCCACATGCTTGAACACATGAATTTTAAATCCACCAAAGAGCTAGAATCAGGAGAGTTTGACAAAATTGTCAAAGGCTTTGGTGGTGTTAACAACGCCTCTACAAGTTTTGACTACACGCACTATTTTATTAAATCGAGCACCGATAATTTAGAGAAGTCTCTCCCCCTTTTTAAGGAGATGATGACCAATTTAGAGCTTAAAGATGAGGAGTTCCAGCCAGAAAGAGATGTGGTGATGGAAGAGAGATTGTGGAGGACAGATAACAACCCAATGGGATTTTTGTACTTTAATCTTTTTAACCACCTCTATGTCTACCATCCTTACCACTGGACACCTATAGGTTTTATAGAAGATATTAGAAGCTGGAGCGTACAAGATCTGAGAAAATTTTATGAAACATACTACCAACCGCAAAATGCCATTTTAATTATTGCAGGTGATATTACAAAAGAGAGAGTCTTTGAACAGGCAAAGAAAACTTTTAAAGATGTCCCTAATCGTGGAGATGTTCCTAAAGTGCACATGATAGAGCCAGAACAAAAGGGTGCAAAAAGAATTGAGCTAGAGTATGAAACCCAAGTGGAGATGGTTGCTATAGCTTATAAAATTCCAAATTACGAGGATAAAGACACAACCACACTCAACGCCATAGCTGAACTTTTAGGAAGTGGGAAAAGCTCTCCGTTGCAGCAGAGATTAGTAGATGAGAAAAAGCTTGCAAACTCTGTCTATGCATATGCTCTAGAACTTAAAGATCCTGGAGTGTTTTTGTTTATGGCAATATGCAACCCAGGGGTGAGTGCAGAGAGTGTAGAGAAAGAGATACTGCACACAATCGAAGAGATAAAAACCGAAAAAGTAGAGCAGGATGAACTGGAAAAACTTAAAATAAATACAAAAGCAGATTTTATCTTTTCACTGGAGAACTCAAGCAGTGTGAGTAATATTTTTGGTGCCTATCTTGTGCGAGGAAATTTAGAGCCTCTAGAGACTTACGAACAGGCAATCGAAGATCTCAATGCAACAGCAATACAAGAAGTTGCAAACAGATATTTTGTGAATAAAAAATCTACAACCGTTATTTTAAGAAAAGGAAATAAATGAAAACAATCACAGGTGCAATGACAGCATTAGTTACACCATTTAAAAATGGCAAAGTCGATGAAGAGACCTATGCCAAATTAATACAAAGACAGATAGATAATAATATAGATGCTGTGGTTCCTGTTGGTACAACAGGAGAGAGCGCAACGCTTACACACAATGAACATAAAAAATGTATAGAGATTGCTGTGGCTGTTGCAAAGGGTACGCGAGCAAAGGTAGTAGCAGGGGCTGGAAGTAATGCCACCCATGAATCTATTGATTTGGCAAAATTCGCCCAAGGTGCAGGAGCAGACGGGCTGCTATGCGTTACTCCGTACTATAACAAGCCAACCCAAGAGGGGCTCTATCAGCACTACAAAGCTATTGCTGACGCGGTGGATATTGATGTTATGCTCTATAATGTGCCAGGAAGAACAGGAACAGATATAGAAGCAAATACGGTGATTAAAATGTTTGATGAGATTAGCAATATCAACTCAATCAAAGAGGCAACAGGGAGCCTTGCTCGTGTGATTGAACTCCACTCAAAAAGAGAAGATTTAGCTATTATTAGCGGAGAAGATGCTATCAACTATCCAATGACAGCCAGTGGTGGGGTAGGGTGTATTTCTGTGACAGCCAACCTCCTACCAAAAGAGATTGCAGATCTTATCCATTTAACGCGCGATGGGAAACATCAAGAAGCACAAGCACTTAATAATAAACTTTTTGCTATAAATGCAGCTCTTTTTATAGAGAGCAATCCAATACCAATTAAAGCTGCAATGTATATAGCTGGACTTATTCCAACTTTAGAGTATAGATTACCACTTACGCCAATGTCAGATGAAAACTATAAATATTTAGAAAAAGTAGTGAAAGAGTATATATAATTGAAGGAAAAACAGATGTTTCAAGGAAAAACTTTAGTATTAAGCGGTGGTACAAAAGGAATTGGAAAAGATATAATTTATCAATTTGCCCAGCAAGGGTGTGATATTGCTTTTACCTATAACTCCCAAGAAGAAGAGGCAAAAAATATAGCGGCAGATCTCAGCGCTACTTTCGGGGTCAAGGCAAAATACTATCCACTGAATATTTTAGAGCCAGAACAGTATAGAGATCTCTTTAAAGAGATTGATAAAGATTTTGAGAGAGTGGACTTTTTTATCTCCAATGCAATCATCTCAGGGCGACCTGTTGTTGGTGGATTTGCACCCTTTATGAGGCTCAAACCAAAGGGTATGAGCAATATCTACACAGCAACAGTGCTTGCCTTTGTAGTTGGAGCGCAAGAGGCTGCCAAAAGAATGATGCAAGTTGGTGGTGGATCGATTGTCTCTTTAAGCTCTACGGGGAATTTAGTTCATATAGAAAACTATACAGGACACGGGTCTTCTAAAGCGGCCGTTGAGACAGTTGTGAAGTATGCAGCGCTGGAACTGGCAGAAGAGAATATTAGAGTCAATGCAGTCTCTGGAGGGCCAATTGAGACAGACGCTTTAAAAAAGTTTCCTAAATACGATGAGCTTAAAAAGGGTATTGTTGAAAGAACACCTCTAGGAAGAATTGGAAGGCCAGATGATCTTGGTGGCGTGGCAAAGTTTCTCTGCACAGAAGATGCCAAATGGATCACAGGGCAGACAATTATTGTTGATGGTGGAAGTACCTTTAGCTAATGCTTAATCTTCCTAATGCCCTAGCTTTTTTAAGAATACTTATGGCGCCTGCCATGTTTCTGTTTTTGGTTGAGAGAGATCTTTTTGGCGATATCCATCACTCATGGCTCAACTATTTTGCTGCGCTTATCTTTGTACTAGCCTCCATTACAGACTTTTTTGATGGCTACATAGCAAGAGAGTGGAATCAGATGACAAAACTAGGGGCAATTTTGGACCCTCTTGCTGATAAGATGCTGATGCTTGCTGGGTTTATAGGGATCCTAGCCCTCGACAGAGGTAATAGCTGGGCAATATTTTTAATACTCTCAAGAGAGTTTTTTGTAACAGGACTGAGAGTTGTAGCTGTTGGAGAAGGAATTAGTGTTGCAGCGTCTATGGCAGGAAAAGTAAAAACTGTTTTTCAGATGATTGCTTTAGGGTTTTTGATTATGGACTGGATCTTTGCCGATACACTTTTGTGGATTGCTGTGGCAATTACACTCTACTCAGGAGCTGAGTATGTAAGGGACTATTTTAAAGTGAGTAATGCTAAATAATGGGTATATTAACTTCTCTTTTAGTTCTTTCATTTTTGATTTTTATTCACGAGCTAGGACATTTTTTAGCTGCTAGATTTTTTGGTGTCAAAGTGGAAGTGTTTAGTATTGGTTTTGGAAAAAAGATCTATTCCAAGACAAAAGGTGACACAGAGTATTGTCTCTCTGCTGTTCCGCTTGGTGGCTATGTGAAGATGAAAGGTCAAGAGGACCTTGATCCCCTAGCAAGAAGTGGGGATGATGATAGCTACAATACCAAACACCCTCTTAAGCGCTTAGTCATTTTGTTTGCAGGCCCCTTTGCCAATTTTTTGACAGCATTTGTGCTCTACTTTTTAGTGGCAAATACGGGGATGAGTGTGCTTAAACCCATTGTTGGAGAGGTTGTGCAAGACTCTCCCGCTTTTTCGGCTGGTGTGGAAAAAGGGGATGAGATTGTGGATATTAATGGCAAAGAGATTGCCATTTGGAGAGATATTAGCACAGCTATCACCCAAGAGACAAATGATGAGCTCTTAGATGTGATTGTGCTAAGAGAAGGCAGGGAAAAACAGCTCTTTATCCAGCCAAAAGTTCTAGCAAGCCACAATATTTTTGGAGAAGAGATTAAAAAAAAGATGATAGGTGTTGCCCCAAGTGGTGATACCAAAACAGTGACCTATCCCTTTTTTGAGTCTCTCGCTGTTGGGGTTGAACGAACTATAGATTCTGGAAAACTTATATTTTTGAGTGTTCTTAAACTGATTCAAGGTGCTATTAGCCCTGATAATGTAGGGGGAATTGTCTCTATTGTGGATATTACTGCAAAAGCTAGCGAGATGGGCATTACCGCACTCATGCTTCTAACCGCTCTTATCTCTGTAAACTTAGGGGTTTTAAATCTTTTGCCAATTCCAGCCCTTGATGGTGGGCACATGGTATTTGTTACTTATGAACTCCTCTTTAAAAAACCTCCGAGTGAAAAAATTCTCTATCAACTCACTCTTATTGGGTGGTTTCTATTAGGCGGTATTATGTTTTTGGGACTCTATAATGATATTAATAGGCTTTTTATCACTCCTTAAAACCTTTCACACTAAATTCACACAAAAACCCATTATAATTAATAAATCACATAAGGAGTTTTTATGGAAGTGTGTTCTAGTTGCCAATGCTTTAGCTCTTGCAGTGAGAGTAGATACTCAATCGATTTTATCCGTAGACTTATGATAGTCTCCTCTGTTATTTCAGATAAGATTATCTACATTACCCATAAAGATGAAGCAGAGGAGCTAGGCTACAGCCTAGATAATCTCCTCTCTTTCATAGAGAAGAATAAAAATGAGTGTTTTTTCTTCTCTACCGAACAGAGTGGCTTAGAAAATCTAAGCCTACAAAAGATCTACTCTTAGATCTTTTGCGCTTCTAAATACTCTTTGTCTAGCTGGGATGTGTTATCCATAAGCACTGGGACAAAGATAAGTGAGACAATCACCGCAGCAACCGTACCAAAAATAAGCGCCACTCCTAGGCCACCAAAAACAGGATCTCCAGCTAAAAGTGTGCTGGCCAAGATAATAGCTGCAGCTGTGAGAATAATTGGTTTGGCTCTAGTGGCTGTAGCAACAGCTATAGCGTCTCTTTTTTTCATACCCTTATCCACAATTAAAGATTTGGCAAAATCGATCAGCAGTAGAGAGTTTCTCGAGCTAATACCCATGAGGGCAATGAAGCCAATAAGAGAAGTTGCTGTTAGGAAAAAGGTGTGTTGGGTAAAGAGGTCCATAATCCAGTGCCCTACAATAACCCCTACAATAGATAAAAAACTTCCTAAAAGCACAATGCCACTGAGAGTAAAACTTTTATAGTAGATAACCATCAAAAGAAAAATAAGCACTAAAGCTGCAATAAACGCAGCTCCAAGATCTCTAAAGGTATCCATAGTCACTTTCATCTCTCCATCCCAAACAAGGCTAAATTTCTCTCCTGTCTTTTTATGGGTGAGCTCAAGATCAAAAAGGGAACCATTTTCCACTCTATACTCAGCAGCTAAAACCTCTTGAAGTTGCTCTCGTGCATCTAAGAGTGGATAAACCTGAGAGACAAGATCGGTCTCTGCAATAATATTGACCATTGTCTGTAGGTTTTTGCTCATGATGGTTGGGTTTGAATCAACCTCTTTAATAGTTACTAGTTCATTAATAGGAACCATCATGCCCTTGGGGTTCATGAGTTTTAAGGAGGAGAGCTTATTCATAATAGCGGTTTTTTCTTTGGAGGAGACCCTTTTTGTCTCTTCGCTAAGGACAAGAAAAAGAGGAATTTGGCTTGGATAATCTTGTGTATTATCCACCGCAATGGTCATTCCCTCAAATGCTAGGTAGAGAATTTTATTTACCTGTTCAATAGAGAGCCCTGAGCGAATGATCTTTTCTTTATTGACAATAAGGTCATATTTTTTAAAGATCTCATCGTGCATAATATCCACATCCACTAAGTCTTGGGTATTGGCAAGTACATTGGCGATTGTGACTGAAAGATCTCTCATTCTCTGCTGATTGTCTCCATAGAGCTCTACAACTATAGAAGCAAGGGTTGGTGGGCCTGCTGGCTGCTCGATAAGCTTGATAGATGTTTGTGGGACAATCTCTTTGCAAGCGTCTTTAAGAGTGTCTCTGAGTCTATGGACCATAGAGAAAGAGGCCTCTTCTCGTGAGTGTTTATCTGTAAGATTAATCACAATCTCCGCTACATTTTCGCTGTTTTTATAGCCACTTCCCTTTACAAGTCCTGCATAATCAAGAGGAGATCCCTCTCCTAAAAAGATCTCCATATCAGTTATCTCTTTTTCTTGTTGTAGCTCTCTTACAA
>JAABTA010000176.1 GCA_011390075.1 Helicobacteraceae bacterium
CCCCCCACAAGTTGCCTATATAAAAGATAAGAGTGGACATAAAAGATCTCTTATCGTGGTGGTGGCTTTTGTTACTTCTCTTATTCTTGGAGTATTTGGGGTATTCTTTGGAGAGTTTCTAAAAAGCCAAAGAGAAGAGGAAAAAGAGGAGAAAACCTCTTAAGAAATAGAGCCTTTAGACGATTGTAGCCATAACACGAACACTCTTATAAAGGTTGACACCAATGGAATGCCCCTATCCTAGCGTAAACTCTGATGATGCTCAAATAGGAGCAATTTTTCAAAAAACAAAATCCATTGCGATTGTAGGGCTCTCTCCAAAACCTGAAAAAGATAGCCATATTGTTGGAAAATATTTGCAAAAGAAGGGATTTAAGATCTTTCCTATCTATCCAAAAGAGGAGACAATTTTAGGGGAAAAGGTTTATAGATCTTTAGATGATATTACAGAGCGAGTCGATTTTGTGAATGTGTTTAGAAAACCTGCCTATGTATCAGAGGTGGTAGACGCTGTTTTACGAAGAGACGATGTGGCCACGCTTTGGACCCAACTAGGGGTTGTTAATAACGAAGCAGCGCAAAGGGCTAGTGACGCTGGCATAGAAGTTGTCCAAAATAGATGCAGTAAAATTGAGTATGAGCGAGTGATACATGGTTAGTTTAGAAGATGTACAAAAAGCTAGAAAAAATATAGCTGGGGTCATAAAAAAGACTCCCTGTTCTTTGGCGCCACTTCTTTCAAAAGAGTGCTCTGCTCATATCTATTTAAAAAAAGAGAATCTCCAAAACACAGGGGCATACAAACTCCGTGGCGCCTTTAACAGAATCTCCAATCTCACTGAGAAAGAGCGATCTAGAGGTGTCATTGCAGCAAGTGCAGGAAACCATGCACAAGGGGTAGCCTTTTCGGCGGGGCATTTTGGCATAAAAGCCCTCATCGTTATGCCAGAGGCAACGCCAATTCTTAAAGTAAATGGAACAAAAGCTTTAGGAGCAGAGGTTATTTTGCATGGAAACAACTTTGATGAAGCCAAAGCTTACGCAACACAACATGCCAAAGAGCATGGACTGACCTACATTACCCCTTTTGAAGATGATGATGTCATTGCAGGGCAAGGAACCGTTGCCCTTGAGATCTTAGAAGCTGTCAAAGATCTTGATACTATCTTGATTCCCGTTGGTGGTGGGGGGCTTATTAGTGGTTGTGCGTTGGCTCTTAAAACCATCAATCCTAATATTAGGGTCATTGGTGTCACAGCAAAAGGGGCACCTGCCATGCGAACCTCCTTTTTTGCCCAAAAGGCCATTGACTCAACCAGCGTTAAAACCATAGCTGATGGCATTGCCGTAAGAGACACCTCCTCAAAGACACTCAACTATATTTTGCAGTATGTTGATGATTTTGTTGAGGTAGATGATGAAGAGATCGCCAATGCTATTTTGTTTCTCATGGAGAAACAAAAACTTGTTGTAGAGGGAGCTGGCGCGGCTACTGTGGCTGCAATTTTACACAATAAAGTACAGCTGGAAAAAAATGAGAATGTCGTTGCCGTGCTCAGTGGTGGCAATATCGATGTAACAATGATTAGCCTCATCATAGAAAAGGGGCTTTTAAAATCTTTTAGAAAACTCAAAATCAAGCTCAAACTTGTAGATAAACCAGGAGCCTTGCAAGCCTTTACGGAGATCTTAAATGAACTCAATGCCAATATTGTAGAGATCGGCTATGACCGAACGGATAAAAACTTAGAGTTTGGTGACGCCTATGTCTCTGTTGCACTAGAGACCAAGGGAGAGACCCACCAAGTAGAGATCAGAGAGAGACTCCGACTTGAAAAATTTGAATTTATAGAAGAGTAGCCCATGGAAGATTTGCTGTTTTTTTTCACTGAAAACCTCGATGTTGTCATTTTTGGCATCTGCATGAACATTGCCCTAACCTTTGGTTTTGGTTTTTACAAAACACTCAATCTCAACTACCAACAAACTGTCGTTCTCATGGATAAATACCCAGTCAAAACAAAAACAAGCAAGCTTTTAGCCCTATGGTTTCTACCTTGGCTAGGGGTTGGCTATATCTTTTATGAAGTTATCATCTTGCAAAAATATATTAACAGCGGATTCAAAGTGTATGACTATCTAGAGCATAAACTCCAAAGAGAGTTTGAAAAACAAAATGGGGACTATATTTGAGTAAACATGCTGTCATTCTTCTTAATATGGGGGGTCCAAATAACTTAGAGGAAGTGCCACTTTTTTTGCGGAATATGTTTTTAGATAAATATATCTTGCCTATCCCTTTGAGACCAATTAGAAACCTTGTCTCTTGGCTTATTACAACCAAAAGATACAGATCCTCGCAAGCAAACTATAAACTCATTGGTGCAAAATCTCCCCTGCTTGAGATCACAAAAAAACTTCAAGAGAAGTTAGAAAAAAGATCTGAAAAAAAATTCTTTATTGCTATGCGCTATACTCCACCGTTTGCATCTGAGATCTTACACAATCTCAAAGAGTACAATCCTGAAAAAATAACTCTTTTGCCCCTCTATCCCCAATACTCAACCACCACAACACAGTCGAGTTTAGAGGATATGCGATCTGTGCTTACAGATTTTGATGCAGAGATTCAAGAGATTACAGACTTTTATAGCCATAGTGACTACATTGCTTTAGTTGTGGATAATATCTTAGACTTACAGATACAAGATCCAAAAGAGTACAACCTCATTCTCTCTGCCCATGGACTTCCTGAGTCTGTTATCAAAAAGGGTGACCCTTATGTTGCCCACTCTGAGACAATGCGAGATCTCATTGCATCTGAGCTACACAAAAGAGGTGCCAAGTTTCAATCAATTACCCTAGCCTACCAATCAAAACTCGGCCCGCTAGAGTGGACAAAACCTTATCTGAGCGATGTCATCACAACCATGAAAAATAAAAAAGTAGTCATTGCTCCCCTATCCTTTACCATAGACAATCTAGAAACAAATTACG
>JAABTA010000177.1 GCA_011390075.1 Helicobacteraceae bacterium
GTTTTTTAGGAGAGTGATAATTGAAAGCAGATTTAATAGTTGGACTCCAGTGGGGTGATGAAGGCAAAGGCAAGATGGTGGATCTTCTTGCACAAAAGTATGACTTTGTTGTAAGGTATCAAGGGGGTCATAATGCTGGTCACACCATCGTTATTGATGGAGACAAATACGCTTTGCATCTTATGCCATCTGGAGTGCTTAATCCAAAAGCAAAAAATATTATTGGCAATGGCGTTGTTGTTTTTCCAGAACAGATCATAAAAGAGATCAAACAGTTTGATAATATGCAAGATAGACTCTTTATAAGCTCTAAAGCGCACCTTATTTTAGATTATCATATAGAAATTGACAAAGCAAAAGAGGCAGCTAAGGGCGATAAAGCTATTGGCACTACAGGAAGAGGCATTGGACCATGTTATAGTGATAAGATCTCAAGAAATGGCCTCAGAGTAGGTGAGCTAAAAGATCCACAAAAACTGATGAGAAAAATAGAAGAGCACTATATTGCTAATAAAGATCTGTTTAAAACCTTAGGACTAGATGCGCCAAACTATGAGGCAATTCGAGCAAAAATTGAGCATTTTAAATCTGAGCTTGAAGGGTATATAACCGATACAACAGCGCTCATTTACAAAACCATAGAGGAAGATAAAAAAATGCTGCTTGAGGGGGCACAAGGAACTCTTTTAGATATTGATCACGGTACCTATCCGTATGTTACAAGCTCAAGCACAGTTGCCGCAGGAGCGTGTATTGGCACAGGGCTAAGCCCAAAAGATATTGGCACTGTAACAGGGATTATTAAAGCGTACTGCACACGAGTTGGCAATGGACCTTTTCCTACAGAGGATTTTGGCGCTGATGGTGATAGATTAGCTGAGAAGGGTCATGAGTTTGGTACAACTACTGGAAGAAAAAGAAGATGTGGTTGGTTTGACGCAGTGGCTGGAAAATTTGCAGCAAGAATTAATGGATGCGATGATCTTGCTGTGATGAAGCTTGATGTTTTAGATGGACTAAAAGAGATTAAGATCTGCGTTGCGTATGAGATTGATGGTAAGACAGTGACAGATTTTCCTGATGAACTAGGGCTTGTCAAGCCTGTGTACGAGACCCTTCCTGGTTGGGAAAAAAGTGAGGGGGCAAGAAAGTGGGAGGAGCTTCCCAAGAATGCACAGCAGTATCTTCTCAAAATTGAAAAACTTGTCGGAGTCAAGGTAAGTATGGTCTCAACAAGCCCAGATAGAAATGATACTATAGTTCTGTAGTTACCTCTAGTAAAATAAAGGGTTACAGTGGAGAGTCAGTTTAAAAAGATCTTGCATCTCAAAGAGAAAGAGGTTGATGCTGCAAGGATTGCATTAGAACAAGCCACGGAAAACTTAAGTGATGCCAAAGAACGGCTATCTCTTTTGGAGAGTAGAGCTAATGATGTTGATATTCCCATGCAGGGAAGTGTTGGAATGATCCACTACAATAAAATGCTAAAAGACTCTTTTAGAAAAGAGCTTTTAGCTCTCAGACTCAATGTTGATTTTTGCCAATCTGAAGTGAATAGCAAAAGAGCCAATCTAGGCGCTATGCAGATGGAGTACGAAAAATTTAAACACCTCCATGCTAGAGAAGTTGATAAAAGACTCAAAGCATTGCAATTAAAAGAGTCAAAAGAGTTAGACGAGATAGGAAGCCAGCTCTACTACGCCAAAAGGAAAATTCTTTGAAAATACTTGGTTTAATTTTTGTTTTAATCCATTTTGTATATGCTTTAGAGAGTGTTGATTGCAATCAGATCTTTGAACAGAGAAAAGCAGAGCTCATTAGAGAACTTAAAAAAATCGACCAAGAACAGCAAAATTTAGAGATTATGCAGCAAGAGCGAAAAAAGGCTCTAACCAAGCTAGAACAAGATCTCGAAAAACAGCAACAAGAGCTCGAAAACCAAAAGCAAGAGCTCGAAGCAATGAAAGAAGAGATTGTCAAAGAGCGAGAAAGGACAGAAGAAGCACTCGCTGCTTTAAATAGCAAAAAAAGTAGCAAACTGATTGAAATGTATGCCACAATGAAAGAGGGCTCAGCAGCGGAGGTGTTTCAGTCGATGGAGAGAGCACTTGCTGCTGATATTTTGTTTCAGCTTGAACCTAAACAGTCTTCTAAAATCCTTGGTAAAATGGAACCCAACGCAGCAGCGCAGATAACTGTCCTTTTAAGAAAGGGCCCTCCATTTGATAAAGAGTAGGGGGCTAAAAAATAGTTTTACCCACCTTTAGATATAATAATATGTTTTAACGACACTACAAAAGGTAGGGTATATTTATGAAAATCAGAGCAAATCATGCAAGACTTGTCGCTGAAAGAATCGCAAGAGATCTATTAAACAGTAAAGTCATGAAGTTTACAGAGGGGATGGACCCGGTTGTTGCTGTAGCGGAAAAACATATCTTAGAAGATATCAGCTGGGAAGCAGAAATTGATGCTGAAGTTGAAGATATTATTGATGAAAATGAAGAGGCAATAGAGTTTCAAAGAGCTGATAGAAAACAGCTTTTTTGGATGGTCAAAAGAAAAATATGTGAAGAGGACGGTTTTGTCCTTGATAAAGATGATAGATATAGCAATGTGGCCCATCAGATCTTAGATGAACTGTACGAGGAGGACCTTGTCTTTTTTGATGTGAGCGAGACAAGACTTAAAAGTCAGATTGTAAAATCTATTTTGAATTTTGGAAAATTTCAAGATGAGATTGAGGATAGAGTAAGAGAGAAGATCTCTTCTTACAAGAGAGAGATTAGAAAAGGAAGTGATGAATACACCATCCTTTTTGACAAATTTTTTATTGAAGAGATGGGAAAATTAGGACTATAAATGGCAGATGTAACAATTCTTTTAGAAAATGGCGCAGTGTTTAGTGGCAAGAGTTTTGGTAGTGAAGGGACAAGTGTAGGCGAGATTGTCTTTAATACATCGATGAGTGGGTA
>JAABTA010000178.1 GCA_011390075.1 Helicobacteraceae bacterium
TGCATACAAAGGGGCTCAACTCCCCATTGACCTCCTCTGTAGGTAGGATTTTTGATATGGTCGCAGCTCTTAGTGGAATATGTCTAGAGCAATCTTTCGAAGGAGAGAGCGGGCTCAAGATAGAGGCTCTGTATGATCCAAAGATTGATAGAACTTACAGCTACACAATAAGAAAGGGTGTGGTGGATTTTGATGAGATGATTCAGGAGATAATCCAGAGCCAAGACAAAACAGAGATTGCTAGCAGATTTGTAAATACCTTAGCAAAAATCTCCGTTGAGTTTGCAAAAAAACATCAGCTTCCTGTGGTTTTGGCAGGAGGGGTTTTTCAAAATAGAACGCTTCTAGAGAAGATAAGCCATGAGCTAGAAAAAGAGTATATTCCTTTCTATTTTCAAAATCTTACCCCGCTTAATGACGGCTCGCTCTCTTTGGGACAGATCTATTACTCTAAATAGAAAAAAATTATAATAGTCGCATATTTGGTACTGAATATTCCTTATAAATAGTAAATTCAAATAAAACCTATAGATTTTGTTAACTTTTTTTAAAAAATTAGTAATTCTTATATATATTAAAGAATAAATTAAGGAAAAAACAGTTAAAAATAGAGTACGCGTTTTAAGTACGAAGGAAAAATAATGAGGAGCTTACTATTGGTAGCTTTTCTTTTCATCTCTGTTTTAGGAGCTAACGGAAACTCAGAGATCGGAAAGACAATCTACAAACAGATATTCAAGGAAGAACTTGGATATTACGGAGACGATTTTGTCTATAAACATACGGCAAAAGAGTGGGAGGAGCTTTTTGCAAATAATGCAAAGGGTTTTAAAAAAGAGTTTGGTGGCATCTCTGAAAGATTGGATGATCTCTATAAAATTGAGAAGTTTAAAGAGCTAATTCCACATCTTGAGGCTTTTGCTGTGGAGTATGCAAAAGATAGCGGATACTCTCCCCACTGCCACGACATTGATTAGGAGCAGTTATGCATATTACAAGAAGAGATCTTTTTAAACTCTCAGGAGTCGCTGTTGCTGGGGTGGCCCTTGGAGGCAATAGGCTAGAGGCAAAAGAGGCTCAGCCTAAAAAAATTTTTACCAAACAGGAAAACACCCGTGTTGTTGTGTGTGGTGGAGGTTTTGGCGGTTTAACAGTTGCAAAATATTTGCGACAGTTTAACCCACAGTTAGAAGTGATAGTTATTGATAAAAAAGACCTCTTTGTCTCTTGCCCCTACTCCAATGTGTGGCTAGGAGGCGTCCAAGGTGTGAGCTTTGAAGATCTCTGTCGCTCCTATGTTCGCCCTGCAAATAAGCATGGGTATTCATTTTTGCAAGGGACAATAACAGCCATTTATAGGCAGAAAAAAAGTGTTGTTACAGATCAAGGAGAGATAGGTTACGACTATCTTGTTTTAGCACCGGGGATTGAGTATGACTACTCTAAGATCACCCAAGATGCGCAAAAACAAAAAGCATTGCAACAAGCTTGCCCGCCTGCACTCATGCCAGCAGGTGATCACTTGGCGCTTAAAAAAGAGATAGAAAATTTTCAAGGTGGCAACTTTATTATCACAGTGCCAAGTGGCAAATATAGATGCCCACCAGCGCCATATGAGAGAGCGTGTATGGTGGCATATTACTTTAAAAAGCACAAAAAAGATGGCAAAGTAGTTATCCTTGATCCAAGAGAGAAACCGGGTGCAAAACCAGAGGGTTTTTTGCACTCTTTTAAGACCCTCTATCCTGAGATTATCGAGTATGTGCCAAATGTGAGCATTAAAGATGTAGATCTAGAGAAAAAAGAGATTATCACAGAGAGTTTTAATAAAACAACCCTCGCCATGGAGGAGCAAAAATTTGCCTATACATTTGCCAATATTATTCCAGAAAATAGGGCAAATAGTCTTATAGATTTAGCTAATATTGAGCAGGTTCGTGGGGGCTGGGCTGTTTTGGAAGAGCCTAGTTTTAGAAGTGTGAGTGATGATACTCTCTATGTTGTGGGAGATGCAATTAACTACCCCTATCCAAAGAGTGGCCAGATGGCAAACTCTTGTGGATACCTTGCCGCAAAGGACTTAGCTTACCGTGCGGCAGGGAAGGTGTTTGATTTGCTTTCGGAAACGCCAGCTAATGTGTGTTACTCATTGGTCAACGCAGATCCGAAAGAGGGCATCGTTGTGCACCACAGCGTAGATTATTCCAAAGAGGGTACTCCTAAGGTAAGCGCCAAATCGACAAGCAAGCGCGACTCTGTAACAGGAGAGAGCGTAGGAGAGTGGTACAATGGGATAATCCACGATATTTTTGATTAGCAATCACTTTATTTAAAGTTTCGTTTTTACTAAAAGATGGTTTTGTTAGCTCCTTTATCATCTTGTTTTTATTAGTTTTGTTAGCTCCTTGACTAATAAATAGTAAATAGCCAAAGACACCTTGCTAACTCTCTTGTGTCTTTGGTTTTTAGTGGAGATTGGTATTAATTGATCTTTGCTAATTTAAACTCTTTAAAGAGTGAAACAGTAATTCCAATAAGCCCCATTACATCAAAAGCAAAAGCAAACCAAGCCTCATGATAGAGTGCATACCCACCCCAACAAAGAGCAGAGATTAAAAGCAGTCTTTTTACATTTCTATTGGTTTTGGTAATGGTTGCTAATGGTGTGGTTATGCCTGCAATGACCAAAAGAAATCCCGGTGCTTCTTGAATATCTATTAAAAGATAGATGGTAAAAAGTGGCAAAAAATATTTGAGTCCCTTCTCCCATTTTTTAAAGCCAAAAGCCCCCACAAAAAACAAAATTGAGATAACAATCGACTGAAGCGCCCCATGAATACCACCACTATAGTAGAGATTGGGAATAATAAGCGCAACCGCTAATCCTATTAAGATCTTAGAGCGCTTTGGGTCAGTAAGAGACATCCCAAAACCATTGAATACAATAGAAAGAACTCCCAGAAG
>JAABTA010000179.1 GCA_011390075.1 Helicobacteraceae bacterium
TTTGTCCTGCAAAAACAAGCAGAGCTATAATGGGTACAGCCACTAAAACCAATAATTTTGCTTGCACACTTAAATTATCAAAAAATTTCATAATTACAACCTTTGGCGTGATTATAATATTTCTCAAGAGTAAAAAAGTTGACAAAAGTCAACTTTAAAGTGCGATCACTATTATTTGCTCATATTACCTTCGTTGGCAACTATGTCGCTCTCTTTGAACAAAAACTCTTTTAGCATGGAGTCCCAAACAGGAGAGTTTTTTCTAAGCCACTCAATGCCCATGCAAGCGTGCTCTATCTCTTCGTCTCGGTTGTGCTCCATAATCGCTTTTGCTTCTGGATCTGTCGCGCACTCCGCTCTTTGGTTGTACCAGTCGATTGCTTCTAGCTCCTCCATCGTACTCTGTATGATTCTGTGATAATCCTTTGTAGCATTTGATAGCTCTTTTGGATCTTCGTGGTAACCTTCGTTAGCCATGTTTTGCTCCTTTGTCTTATTTTTGATAGAATCTATCTTATACCAATCCTCATTAAGTGTGGATTAGTATAAGTTTCTTTTTAAAGAAAGGATAATCCATGGGAATGAAAGAAGCCTACGAGCAAAAAATCCAAGCAGAGCTTGATGCATTGGATGCAGAAGTTGAGAAATTGCAAGCAAAAGCCGAAGAGGCAGAGGCTGATGCAAAAATTGATTACTATAAAGAGATCGATAAAATACATGTTATGCAAGAGGAAGCAAGAACAAAACTTGATAATCTTAAACAAGCAAGCGATGACGCATGGGAAGATCTCAAAGCAGGAATAGAAAGCGCTTGGGACTCTCTTGGGAGTGCAGTCAAGTCAGCCACTTCAAGATTTAAATAATAGATCTCAAAATTGTGACAGCTCTTAGGGAGTTGTTGCAATTATCTACCTCTTACTCCCTGTAAATTAAAACAGCTTAAATCAAAAATAAAAATTTTATGTTATATTTAGAAATAAGGAAAACTGGAAAAAGGAAGTTATATGGATGATATTCAAGTAGAGTCAAGTTGTGCAGATCTGAGTATTGAAAAAGATAGGCTTACAAATAAACTTATAAAAAGATTAGTAGAGAACGGTATTGTTGTTTTGGTGGAGGAGTTTAGCGGTGCGTATGAGGTGATTATATACTCAAGCACAAAATCTTCTTTGTCGGACTATATTCCAGTGTTGCAAAATTTCGGGTTTAATGTAGAGAGCGAATTCTCTTATGTCTTAAAAAAAGGAAAAACAGAAATTTTCGCAAGAAAATACTATATTGCTCCAGATAGCAATAGCTATTTAGGAGAGTCTAAAACCAATGTTGAGGCACTTATAGAGATGGTTTTACGAAAAAAATCTCTTAATACAAACTTAAATGCTTTAGCGGTCAAAGCGGATCTCTCCCCTCAAGATCTTGGTCTTTTAAATGCCCTTTTAACTTATGAAAATCAACTTTTAGCAGAGCAGAGTGAGCAGTCATTAAATGCAACCATAGTCAAATACTATGAAGTTGCTAAGGCGTTTGTAGAGTATTTTTATGCCAAATTTAAACCTGATGTAAAAAATAGAAAAGAGTGGCTTGCCCAAAAAGAGGAGGTGATTAGCCAGCATATTAAGGTGGTCAAAGACATTACTGATGACAAGATCTTAAATGTGCTCAAAGATATTTTATATGCCACAATCAGAACCAACTTTTTTGAAAGAGGCAATCTCTTTACAGAAAACGCTCTAGCCCTTAAAGTAAGAGTCAAAGACCTTAGCGTACACCTCAAAGGTATTCAGCCTCGCTATGAGACTTTTGTTTATCACAATAGTTTTGTAGGAACCCATCTTAGAAGAACTAAGGTAAGTCGCGGGGGTCTTAGATGGAGTGATAGAGAGCTAGATTATAGAAATGAGATTAAATCGCTCATGCAAGCACAACGATCCAAAAACTCTGTGATTATTCCATCTGGAGCGAAAGGGGGCTTTTTTATTAAAGAGACGCCTCTTTCAAAAGAGCGGTATAAAGAGATCTATCAGACCTTTATCCATGCTCTTTTAGATGTGGTCGACAACTACGAAGATGGAAAAGTCGTTGTCAAAAATAGCGTTGTTTATGACTCTCCTGATCCCTATTTTGTTGTGGCAGCTGATAAGGGAACCTCCGCTATGAGTGATGTTGCCAATGAGATTAGTATTGAGAGAAACTTTTGGCTAGGCGACGCATTTGCTAGTGGTGGAAGCAAAGGTTTTAACCACAAAGATATGGGGATTACCGCTAAAGGATCCATTAAAGCTACAGAGAGATTTTTTATTGAAAAAGGCGTCAATATCTATGAAAAAAGTATTAAAGTTGTAGGCATTGGATCTCCTGCTGGGGATGTTTTTGGCAACGGTATTCAGCTGAGTGAAAAGTTTGCCTTAGTTGGCGCTGTCAGTTCAAGAGATATTTTTATCGATCCAAAACCCGATGTGGCAAAAGCTTTTAAAGAGAGACAAAGACTTTTTGATAATAACTTAGGTTGGCAAGATTATGATCCTACGCTTATTAGCGAAGGAGGAGGGCTTTTTAAAAAGAGCGATAAGACAATTCCTGTAAGTGCTAAGATGAAAGAGCTTTTTTTAATTAAAAAAGATGTTGTAAATGGAGAGGAGCTCACACGAGCGATTATTGGTGCAAAAGTGGATCTTTTATTTAATGGTGGGGTTGGCACTTATGTTAGAGGGAATGATGAGAGCGACGCTGCTATTGGGGATAAACCAAATGAGTCAGTAAGAGTCAATGCTAGTGATATTAAAGCCTACGCCGTATGCGAAGGGGGTAATCTTGGACTGACACAAACAGCCCGTGTGGATTATGCTAAAAAAGGCGGAAAAATTAGTGCCGATAGTATCGACAACTCTGCAGGAGTACACACCTCTGACTATGAAGTCAATCTCAAAATTATTCTTAACGCTTTGGTGGCAAAAGGG
>JAABTA010000180.1 GCA_011390075.1 Helicobacteraceae bacterium
GGGTAAAAGAGTAAATTTAAAGACCTCCTTGCCATCTACCACCTCTTTTGCCAGCTCTTTATCGCTGCTTGGCATGTTCCCTAGCTTGCTCTCATCTTCTACAATAAGCTCGTAGTTGTTCGTTGCGTCTAGGAGATTTTGAGAGAAGTTATTGCTCAGCTCGCTGAGTCTAAGGTTTATCTCTTTGACTCTTGCTTTTTTGTCATCAGGAAGGCTTGCCCCATCAAGCTCAAACTCTTTAATTCCATCCTCTAGCACCTTTTTTTGTCCTAAACTGAGCATACTCTGCTCATTGGCATAGATCGATTTATAGATAGTAAATAGCTCTAGATCTTGAGACTGATTGGTACCAAACTCTGTCAAAATTGGCAAACACTCACTATATGCTTTTTGGCTCTCTTTGCTGTTTTGTGTGTACTGCAAGATGGTTATAGGTGTGAAAAAAAGCTCTATCTCTTCGTTGACTTCTTGATAGGGTTTCATAAAGTTTTGATAGGTTTTTTTCTTTAATTTCTTAAGACTCTCTATCTCTTTTTCTACTTTTTTAATAAGCTTTTTAAGCTCTTTGGGTTTTGTGCTTAGTTTCTCGTTCTTATATTCTACAAACATAACTGACCTCATTGCTAAAATTTTTTTGATTATATCGAAATGAGGTTTTTAAGCTATTTTAAAATATACTCTCCTATGGTAAAAATCACACAAATACTCATAATGACTGCTCTTTTAACTGTAGGTACAAGCCTGTATGGCAATAAAAAAACCTTCTATTTTCCAAAAAACACCCACGCCCTTGGTTTGGCACTTGGCAGTGAGATTGGCATTAACTACAAACGCTTTTTTAATAAAAAAGAGGCCTACTCTTTCACTTTTGCACAAAAAAGCTCAAATAGTGGTGAGCGTTATGAGTATTTTCATATAGACAAGCTTTTTCACAACCACACACTCTTCTCTCACCCAGCCTTTTCCTTTTACTATGGACTAGGAGCGGTTGGGAAAACTGGCGGGGATGACAACAGAGGCTATGGGGCGCGATTCCCTTTTGGAACAACCTATCTTTTAAAAAATTTTCCTATGGACTTTTTTGCAGAGGCGGCGCCTAGTGTCGTTGTCTCTCCTGAGTCGGAGATTAATTTTAGCTTTTTTCTTGGGGCAAGAATCTGGTTTTAATAGCTGTATCTAATTTTGAAATTACTGGCTAAATTGTCCTCCAAACTAGCTGTACCCACTCCTTTGAACACTTGATTTTCCAAAGATCCAGCAATTTTTAGAACCTGAAAAAACTCTCTTTCAAAACCAATGCCATAGATAGAAGCGCTCTGTATTGTGCCAATATCTTCTCCATCAAATCCTGCGTAGTAAAGGCTGACAAAATCTCTTCCCCAGAAGCGTTTTGCCTCTAGCTTATACCCCATATCAGCAGAACCAAGCTTTGAGAGATCAAAATCTGCTGTTTTTGTGTACTCTGGCACTGTGCCAAAAGGGTATCTCACTCCCCCGCTCTCTCCTCCTACAGTTGTATAAGAGAGCATATACCCAAATGGTGAGGTAGAATTTCGATAAATTCCTTTAAGCCCTAGCACTAAAAAGTCATTACGAAGGCTCTGTGTGGCTTGATAGAGCTGTCCTAAAAACACAAGAGTATCTGTATCGCTTCTTGAGACAATATTATTTTTTTTGCGAACTTTGTAATGATTGACAATTTTTTTCACATATAGAGCGTCTAAGTACATTATAGAAAGGCTATTACTCTGTGTCCCAACATCGTGTTCTAAAAGATTGTAGTAGTAGAGTTTGCCTGCATATCCAGCCTCTTGATTTTCTAGCTCCAACCCTGCCACTCCCAAATAGTTATCCGAGACATTTTGGTTTTTGTTTAATGACTCTGTTAGTGTCACAAACTCCCCTCTTTTCTCAGCTAAATTGTTACCATATCCAAAAATTCTCGAGTAGATCCCTAGCTTGAGGGTGTACACTTGTGTGAGATCATAGGAAACTGTAGCGCCTTCAAAAAGGGTTGGCAAAAGCTCCTCTTTTTCACTTTTTGCCAGGGGTGTATCTATTTGATGGCGAAAAGTTTGTAAAGAGAAGTTTTCAGCTGCGTACTCTAAACTCGTTTGTGCAAGGATAAGTTCTGTCTGGGCATCATTTCCAGCAACTACAGCTTCGCCAAAACGAAAGTTTCCCCCTGCTTCTTCTGGATCATTAGAGACTGGAATATTTGCTAATAAAGAGGCAGAAAAATTCCAATTTTGAAAAAAATCTTTGCTATATGAAAACTCTGCTCCTAAATAGCTACTTGTCTGCTTCTTTTGAGCATCTAGCTCTTTAGAGTAGCTTTTATATTCAGCTTTTACTTCCAAGCCAAGATCCCCATAGGCAGTTGTATAGGAGTTGGCAAACAGCGCTATTGGCACTATGAGTAGCAATAATTTCATTGTTTTCTCTCTTTTGATAAATCAGATAGCACCTCGGTGATACTCTCGGTATCATCGTGAGCTATTTTTTTTAGGCGTTCAAGTAGCATATCATACTTAACTTTCTCTTCATCCATATCATTGACTGAAAGCTGTTTTCTCATTTTGTTCAATTTTGCCTCAAGCTCCGCTTTGCTTGTATCTTCTACCTCTATATCTTCAAAACTTATTCCTTCGTACTCTAGCTCTTTTTCTGTATCGGTTTGTATCTCGAGCATCTTTTTGGTAAAAGGGGCAATTATCTTTTTATAGAGCACAAAAAGCAAGATAATTGCAACCAAGTAAGCAAGCAACTCAGAAGATGTAAGAGTCATGAGAAGAGATCTCTAATGGCCTCTTGGTTTGTTTGAGGAAAAAAGTAGAGCAATTTTTTTCGTTTTTTGTCATACACCTCAACAAAGGGAGCTGATGAGAGATTGTGCTCATTTTTATAGATCTCAAATTTGGGATAGATCTTCATCACCCCAATCATTACAGAGTA
>JAABTA010000181.1 GCA_011390075.1 Helicobacteraceae bacterium
CTAGTAGAAAAAAGAGAATCATAAATGGCCATTCAAAGCCCTCTATCGCGTTAAAGGCTCTTTTATGGTGGTGGGCAAAATTTGCGACAACAGCGCCTAAAACCATAGTAGTTAAAATCGGTGAGAGCTCTAGATAATTGGCTATAGAGACCGCCAAAAATACTGTGCCTAAAGCTTCTGCTTGTGTTGGCTCACCTCGCTGTATTCTTCCTGTTATCCAAGCCACCAAAAGTCCAAAGACTCCGCCAAAAAGCACACTGCCAAATATCTCAATTCCCCCAATTTTAATATGCTCTGTCCACTCTCCATTTTGATACATTATTCCGACAAAAGTAAGAGAGAAGATAAAGAGAATAAGCCCCCATAAATCATCTATTGCCACAATATTTAAAACCCTCTGGCTAAATTTATTCTCTATCTTAATCTCTTTAACAGTGTCATATATTGCAGCTGGAGCAGAGGGGGAAGCAATTGCTGCAATAATTATGGCTATAGATGGCTCTAAACCAATAGCAAAAAGAGCCAAAAAGACTACAAAAAAAGTTACAATCACTTTAGATAAAGAGACAATAATCACACCCCTGCCCATCTCTTTAAACTTTTCTACTGTAATGTTTTGGCCTAGTAAAAACCCAATCATCCCTAAAGCAATATCTGTAATAATCCCAAACCACTGCGCAACAAAAAACTGTGGCAAAAGATCTAATCCAGATGGTCCAATAAACACTCCACACAAAAGCAAAACAGTGACGCGTGGCAAGATTGTAAAGCGACCAATAATATCTGCTATAAGCCCCAAAAGAAACAAAGAACCCACCACAAAAATAACTATATTTTCTTCGCTCATGTAACTCCTCAATATGTATAAATTTAACTTTAGTCTTGGAGCGTGATAATAAACTCTGCTCCTTCTTGCCAATTTCTTGCCTCTATGTGTCCCAAAAAGCTATCTTCTATAATCAGTTTTGCAATATAAAGGCCTAGTCCTGTGCCTTTATCACCTTTAGATGTTTCATAGGCTTCAAAGATCTTGTCAGGGAGCAAGGAGTGATGTATGCCTCCTCCGTTGTCTTTAAAGGTGATCGATTTTCTATTTTCATTCTCTATAAGTTCTATCTCAATTCTATTTTCCCAACTGTTCTTTTGTTGAAAGTTATCTACTGCATTAGAGAGTATATTGATAACTACTTGCTTAAACTCATTCTCGATACCAAAGATCTCAAGATCTTTTCCCTGTATCTCTACATGGATATTCTCTTTAAGTAGCTGATGATTAATAATAAGCAAAGTCTCCTCAAGAGACTCTTTGATAGAAAAATGCTCTTTAATTTTAGAGGGTTTAAAAAAGTTTCTAAAATCATCAATGGTCTTAGACATATAGCCAACTTGTTTTTTAGAACTTGAGACTATTACATCAAGGCTCTCTTGGTCTAAGTCATTGAACTCGTAGGCATCTTTAATATTTTCAATAAGAATATTGAGGGTATTAAGAGGCTGTTTCCATTGATGGGCAATGGAGCTTACCATCTCTCCAATAGATGCCATTTTTGATTGCTGAAACAACAGATCTTGTTGCCGTTTTTTCTCTTTTTCTGCCTTTAGCCTATTGGCAACCTCACTTTTTACTTTTGACTCTAAAGAGTGGTTTAACGCTGTAAGTTCTTTTTGGGATTTTTCCAGATCTTTTTGCAGTCTTTTTTCTTCTGAGACATCCAACATAACACCAATAATGCCGATAATATTGCCATTAGTATCTAAAAGCGCTTTTTTATAGATAAGAAGAGAGTAGAAGTTTCTGCCATCTACACTAATCTCATCTGTTAAAAAACTATGAATTTTATTGGGTACTGCTAAGACTATTTCATCTTGTTCAAAAAACTGTAGATAGGAGCTATTGGTAAAAAGATCTTGCGCTTTTTTGCCAATAATTTCTGATTTTTTAAACTGAAAAGCATGTAAAAAGCTCTTATTGCAGTCTTCAATTTCTAGATCTCTATTTTTGTAATAGATAGCAATGGGGGCCCCCTCTAAAATTTGAGCTACAAAGTTTCTGCTTTCATCAATTCTTTCAATAAGATTAATAAGCTGATTTTTAATAAGGTCAAACTCTTTAATGCCAACACTTTTACTACTAAGGAGTATCTCTTTATCGTTAAAATTCTCAAAAAGTTTTACCAATCTTCTCAAGGGTGCTAAGATCATTTCTCTTGCAAAGATTGTGACCACAATAATTGCAAAAATAATCGATGCAACAATAAAGACACTGAGATCAAAAAAGTCACTATGTATTTTTGGATAGATACTATCTTTAGCTCCGTAGATAAGAACAAGTGGTGTATTTTTGTGGCGGTAGAGATAACTCTTTACAAAAAGTTTCCCATCATCTTTGTAGGTATTACTATCTCTTTGAGCAAATGTCCCGATATCAAAGTCACCTTTGCTCCCTAAAGAGGCAATCTCTCTAGAGAAAATAGAAAAGGCTATATACTCTGCCTCTAAGTAGTTACTAAGCTCTTCTAGGAGTTCAATATTATCATTAAGAATAGTGCCTCCATAGACATAGCCCGTAACTCTTCCTGTGTCTGGACTTATTATCTCTTGTGAGTAGAGCATGACTGTGTAATAAATTCCATCTAAATATTGATAAACAAACTGCAATCCATTGTCACTATTGGCTACAATAATTTTTTCAATCAGCTCATCACTATCATAAATGGAAAAACTAAGATTTATAATGGCACTATTGGTGGCTGATTTGATAAAAAAGAGATCAAGATTTTCTTGTCCTTCTTCAAACAAAAGCCTCTTATCTCCCTCAAAAGAGGAGACCTTTGAGGTGTAGCTGTTGATGATATTTTTCACCCTATCTTCCTCTTTTTGCATAAGCAAAGAGGTGATGGTATTTTTATGTTCTATTGTCTCTTTTTCTTTGATAGAG
>JAABTA010000182.1 GCA_011390075.1 Helicobacteraceae bacterium
TATACTAGGTTTTTACCAAGGGGACTCCTTAGAGGAAGCTGGGGAAGTTTTGTTAGCAAATGCCAATAACTTTTTAGGAAAAAAAGGGCCTAGCATTGATTATAAGCCTATAAAAGTGGATGAAAGTTTTTATCTCGATATTGATAAAACCGTAAGAAGTGCCATAAGCTATAAACTTGCTGGTAGTGACAGAGATATTATAAGTTTTGGAATTGTTGAGAGTTTGGCAACTTTTATCTCTGATATTACAGATAATATCCATCAAGATATGAATATAGATGGAGTTGTATTAGGAGGCGATCTCTTTAGAAATAGGGTCTTGCTAGAAAAAACAGCCGTTAAACTGGCAAAAAACTACCCACTTTTATTCCCTAAAGAGGCCTCTATTTAAGTTTTTGATATAATTATTATTATTTACAAGGTGAGGGAGTTTCGTGGCAGGTAATCGAGGGATAGAGATATTAAAGGCAGCGCTTAAGCTATTTTCTACAAAGGGTTTCTACGCAACAACAATGCCAGAGATTGCAAAATCAATCAATATGAGTAGTGGCAATATCTATAACTACTACTCATCCAAAGAGCTTTTGGCAAAAGAGATAATGAAGTACTCCTCTGAGATGCTAGGAGGGGAGATTAAAAAGATTAATGACTTAGAGATCTCTAGTGAGGCAAAGATTACAAAAATAGTAGCCACCTATTTTGATATTGCTTGTAAAAATCCTGAGCATGTCAACTACTTTTTAAGGGTCTATCTAAGCAATCATGAGGTGTTTAAAGATGGTTGTGAAAAACTGCTCTGTGTCTCTCCTTTTGTTACAGAGATTATGGTCTTTTTTGAAGAGGGTGTCCGCAATGAAGAGCTAAGAGATCAAGACTTTTTTTCCGCTTTTGGTCTGTTTATGGGGTATTTAGGAGGCTTTGCCTTTTTAAATGGAGAGAGTGTTTTGCCAGAAAAGCTCGATTTCTATATTGAGGATATTTCCAGAAATATTTTTAACGCTCTCAAAGCATAGGAGAGGTGTATGCGTAAAGCAAAAGTTGTATGGGCTCAAGGGGTTACATGCAATGGCAATACCCACTCATTTTTTAACTACAAAGATCTTGCAAAGTTTTTTAAGGATTTTCACCTTCTGTTTCATCCGCTTTTTAAGTCAAAAGAGAGCTACGAAAGCCTCATTCGCAAACAGACAAAAATAGACTTTTTGATCATCGAGGGAGCTATAACAAAAGATATAACAATCCTAGAGAGGTTTGGCAAAAGTTTTGATGAAATTATTACTCCACTCATTGCTCAATCTAAATATGTGTTGTGCATGGGGAGTTGCGCAAGTTTTGGCGGCATTTTTAAAGAGCGAGACAAAGAGAAGATAACAGGGCTTTTATTTAGTGCAGAGAACAAGCACAATGTTTGTAATGTTGATGAGAATAAGGTATTTAACATTTCAGGCTGTCCTGCCCACCCTGAATGGGTGATTGATACAATGTATGGATTGGTGTATAAACAGCAAATGGCAAAAGATGAGCTTTTTCGTCCGAAAGATCACTATAGCCATCTTGTGCATCATGGCTGTGCGAGGGGGGAGTATTTTGAGTGGAAAGTTGATAGTGTACCTGGAAATAAAGAGGGGTGCTTATTTTATGAAGATGGCTGCAAAGGACCTATGACAAAGGGCACTTGTAATATCACAAGATGGAATGAGGTCTCCTCTAAAACCAAAGTTGGTTCCCCCTGTATTGGATGCACAGATTTTACTTTTCCTGGAAAAAATATGTTTGAGACAAAAACCTATATGTCTTTGCCTGCAGCGCTACCTTTGGAGGTGCCCAAAAGAGCGTATTACTCTATTACGGGAATTGCCAAAAGCTTTTTTATAAAAAGACTCAATGAAAAGTTGTATTAGATGATAAAAAAAGAACTCCTAGCCAGAATAGAAGGTGAAGCTACGCTAGAGTATGAATTTGAGGGCAAAAAAATAGATTTTGTTAAAGTAAAATTTATGAATTTTCGAGGGATGGAAAAAATTATCGAAAACCGCCCCCCACTGGATGCCATGGCACTGACTCCTAGGGTGTGTGGCGTTTGCGGGCAAGCCCATTTAATAACAACAGTAAAAGCCCTAGAAGATCTCTATAGGAGTAATAATCTTTCAATAGAGATCCCAAAAAAAGCTGAAATAATCAGAGACCTAACCACAGGGGCAGAGGTGTTGCAAAACCACTTTAAGTGGTTCTATTTCTCTATTTTAGGAGATCTTTTTCCTGTTGACAGCGAGTATGGCATTGGAAAAACAAAATGGCTCCAAGCCACTACAATAAGTAAAGAGCTTAATAAAATTGCAGGTATGTTTGCAGGGCAGTGGCCCCACGCAGCATTTGTTCGCCCTGGCGGAGTTGTGAGTGATCCTGTCACCTCAGATATTACAGACACCTATAAGATCTTAGATGAGATGCTAGAGTTTTTTGAACAAGAGATTTTTATTGGCAAGATTGACGATTTTTTATCCGTTACAACTTATAAAGAACTGATGGAAAACAGTGGCGATCTTGGAGTGGCTTTACGAAAAATAGAGGAGCTAGGCGTTGCTAGCAAAGGTCGAGGATTTGCACGGTTTTTGACAATTGCGGATAATCTAGGAGCTAGCAAAGGCTTTGTGTCCCAAGGAAAAAAGAGCAGTGTTGATTTAGCCAAATGCAAAGAGAGCCTTGCCCACACCTTTTTTGTTGAGAATGGCTACACCTACTCGAAAAGTGCTCAGTATGGTGGCCAATTTGTCGAGACAGGCCCATTAGCAAGAGCAGTGAGCCGTGGTGACGGAATGATAGACTCTTTGCTCGCTCACTATCAAGACTCAGCTGCCGTGCGAGTGGTTGCTATAGTCAAAGAGATTATTACAGTG
>JAABTA010000183.1 GCA_011390075.1 Helicobacteraceae bacterium
AGCATAGCCAATGGAACAGTTACAGTACCACCACCAATACCAAAAAGCCCAGAGATAAATCCTGAGAGAATGCCGATAAACGGTAGGAAAATATACTCTATTTCTCACCTCTTAGAAGAATTCTGCAACTATTTTCTATAATAGCTAATTTTTTAGCAAGTTCGGTAATCTCTCTTGCGTGGGCATAGATTCCATAACCACGGATAATCATAATATCTATATTGTGCTCAGAAAAAAACCTACTAATTTCTACATCAGCTCTTTCGTACCAATCATCAAAAGTTTTAGGGTCAAATACTTTAAGGTTTTTATATCTTTGAACACCAAAATAGTCTTTAGGTACAACATAGTCATTCTCTAGCGTGTACGACATGGTAAAAGGGGGCATTGTATAGGCGATAAACTTAGCATCAGAGACATTTTGGTAGATAGCAGAGTGAATATCCGCATCCATACTTGCCTCTTTCCATCTGTAATCTTTGTTGTGATTGAGCTGGATCATGTCCTCTTCTTCTAAGTTATCAAAAATTGCGTCTTTTTTATTAATAACAAATTTATTCAACTCAACTCTCGCAGAAACAGATCCATGAAAAATTCCTATAAAATCTTTTCTAAACATTGCTAAAGCCACTTTAGAGAGAGACTTAATTAAGAGTTGTTCCATATAAACAGTTCCTAAATATCTTGAATTTATAGCAATTATAACAGAAATAGAAGTAAAGAGCCAACTAGAACAAAGTAGGCTTTCCTTTAGAAAGCCTAGAGATCTTGCTCCATCAATTTTGTAAATGAGTTAAAGTAGAGATCTTGCATCTCATCTGTTGTAAGGCTAATGCTGTTAAGTACAAATCCTGAATCTGTTACTTTTCCTATTTTTTCATAAGCAAATCCAAACTTCTCAGCTAGATCTTCAAAAGCGTCTTTATTTTCTGGAGTGACCTCATACAGGGCTCTAGAAAAAGATTCGCTAAAGAGATTATTTTCATCTGCTAGAGTCATCATTCCTTCAAATCCTAGATCCCCTAAAAGCGCCATTTTTGCTACAGCAATGGCAACACCACCAATACTTACATCATGTGCTGATTGTATTGCATGCGCTTCGTTGGCCTTTTTTGTAAAATCCCATAGTTTTCTCTCTGCTTCAAGGTCTAGTCTTGGAAGCTCCCCTGCAACGGTTTTGCCATAGATCTTCATATACAAAGATCCACCAAACTCATCACTCGTCTCCCCTATTAGGTACACATTGTTACCTTTTGATTTAAACTCAGGGGTTAAAACATTTTTTACATCATCAATCACACCAACCATGCCAATAGAAGGAGTTGGAAAAACACTCACCCCATTTGTTTCATTATATAAAGAGACATTGCCACTGACAACTGGCGTATCAAGAGATTTGCACGCCTCTTTGATCCCCTCGCACGCCTCTTTAAACTGCCACATCACCTCAGGATTTTCTGGATTGCCAAAATTGAGACAGTCTGTAATTGCCAAAGGCGTGGCACCACTCATAGCAACATTTCTACCGCTCTCCGCAACTGCCGCTGCTGCGCCACCTTTTGGGTTGATATAGCAAAATCTTGGGTTACAATCAACGCTCATTGCAATTGCCTTGCTAGTGCCCTTTACTCGCATAACACCAGCATCTGTTTTTCCAAGTTTTGTTCTAGAGTTTGTCTGAATTGTGGAATCATACTGTTCATAAATCCACCGCTTGTCCGCTACCTCCTCGTGGGAAAGAAGCGCTTTAAAACTCTCGGTAGACGATAAAAGATCAAAATCATCCATAGAGACATCTTTAATTGTTTTAAGATATTCTGGCTCACTGACAGGTCTATTGAGCACTGGCGCTGCTTCTGAAACTGGATCGATTGGCATATCACACACTCTCTCGCCATGCCAAAAAAGCTCCATATTGCCAGTGTCTGTAACCTCACCAATAATCTCTGCTTCTAAGTCATATTTTCTAAAGATCTCTAATACTGCCTCTTCGTGACCTTTTTTTGCACAAATAAGCATTCTCTCTTGAGACTCACTAAGCATAAACTCATAAGGTACCATCCCCTCTTCTCTTGCTGGCACTCTGTCAAGATGCATAATCATACCACTGCCAGATCTTCCAGCCATCTCAAATGCGCTAGAAGTGAGCCCCGCTGCACCCATATCTTGAATGCCAACAATATGATCTGTCTTAAAAAGATCCATGCACGCTTCCATGAGCAATTTCTCTACAAACGGATCCCCTACTTGGACAGTTGGCTTTTTTGTTTCACTATCATCATCAAAACTATCACTACTCATCACAGCCCCACCAAGACCATCACGACCTGTTTTGCTACCAACATAGATAACAGGGTTGCCCAAACCTTCGCTTTTGCCATAAAAAATCTTATCGTTATCAGCAATGCCTAACGCAAAGGCATTAACAAGGTTGTTGCCGTTATAACACTCATCAAAAGTCGTCTCACCCCCTAGCATCGGCACACCAATACAGTTACCATAAAAGCTAATACCATCAACCACGCCTCTGACTAAGTGTCTATGGAGCTTTCCCATAGCATTATCGCTACTTGCTTCACCAAAGCGTAGGGAGTTCATATTCGCTAGAGGCCTTGCACCCATTGTAAAGATGTCTCTTAAGATCCCCCCAACACCTGTAGCAGCTCCTTGGAATGGCTCGATAAATGATGGGTGATTATGACTCTCCATCTTAAATACAGCAGCTTTTCCCTCGCCAATATCAATAACACCAGCATTTTCCCCTGGCCCTTGAATAACCCAAGGAGCCTTTGTTGGAAAACCATTAAGGTATTTTTTGCTCGATTTGTAACTACAGTGTTCACTCCACATTGCAGAAAAGATACCAATCTCGACTAAGTTTGGCTCTCTACCT
>JAABTA010000184.1 GCA_011390075.1 Helicobacteraceae bacterium
ATTGATATCTGTAATAAGGATAAGATTGCCTTTTTTGTCTCCGAAGTTTTTAATATCATCCTCAATTTTTTTAATTCTCGCTGTCACTTCTGGGCCATAGTTGGAGTTATAGAAGTTTTTCTTTTCGAAGTAGTGATCAGAGATGACTTGACAGCTGTAGCCGTCAAGATCGGTATGGGATAGGTGAAAAAGGTGCATTATTGATTTTCCTTAAAGTTTTTAGAAGTCATCAAAAGAGATACTTCCTTTAGAGTAGTTACTGACAGTTGCTTCAAAAAAGTTAGATTTTTGCTCGTTAAACTGACTAAATTTATCTACCCATTTAATTGGATGGTTGGCATTATACATTGGCTCGTACCCAACAGCTTTGAGTCTTTGGTCTGCTAGATACTGAATATATTGATCGATAATTTCATCATTAAAGCCTAGAATCTGCCCCTTTGTAATGTATTTGCCCCAATCCGTCTCTAGTCTTACAGCCTCTTTAAACATGGCATAGACACTCTCTTCAAGCTCTTTTGTAAAGAGCTCTGGTCGCTCTTTTCGCACCGTGTTTATCATGTTTTGAAACACTAAAAGGTGGGTAATCTCATCTCTTTGAATAAAACGGATCATCTGAGCCGATCCAAGCATTTTGCCACTTCTTGCTAGAGTGTACATTGCCGTAAAACCTGAGTAGAAATAGATGCCTTCTAAAATCTGATTGGCAAACATTGCCAAAACCTTATTATGATCAGTTGGATTTGCCTCTAAATCTTCATACACTTTAGCAATGTAGTAGTTCTTTCGTGCAAGCATCTCATCTTTGCGCCACATATCATAGATCTCGCTAGTATTTTCACTGATTGATTCTACCATTACAGCGTACGAGGAGCTATGCAGAGCCTCTTCAAAGGCTTGTCTTACTAACACAACATTCACCTCTGGCGCTGTTACAAAAGGGTTGACATTGTCTGCTAAATTATTGGTTTGGATTGAGTCCATAAAAATAAGCTGAGAGAGCACAAGATCATACATTCTCTTCTCAAAATCTGTGAGCTGTTTGTAATCCCTTGCATCTTGTGTCATATCGACCTCTTTAGGAAACCATGTATTGGCTAGCATGAGATCCCAAAGATTTACCGCCCACTGGTACTTTACTTTGGTAAGTTCAACAATACCTGTGGGATTTCCAGAAATAATTTGTCTATCATTGACACCCTCTTTAGAGGATGGATTATAGATTTTCTTTTTACTTTGATCGTGATTTGTCACTTCAAAACTCACTTTACTAAAGAATTTGGAAAAAAAGATCCATATTGTACAATGATGAGTTGAAAATTAGTATTAAGGTTATGTTCGTTTGCGTAGATATTTTGTCTCTTTTATAGTTGCTTTGGTGTTATATCTCCCTTTGCTCTATCTCCTTTTTTTCTACAAACCCACAACCAAAGAGCAGACACAACACCTCCCACTTAAGATTTCAGACTTTACAACCCAAAAGACCCCACCAACAAAAGAAAAAGAGCCAACACAACCACAACCCGCCCCAACACCTAAGCCCCAAAAACTCCCTAAAGAACTTCATCCTACACCCATTAAAGATCTTCAAAAGATCTTGCCAGAAGTTGCTAGCAAGCAAGCCAGCAAGCTAGAAGATAAAGAAGCCAATACAACTATAGAAAAACCAAAGCGTAAAGATCTAGTTAAGGCAAATCCTCTCTCTGTTGATGAACTTAACTCTCTTTTTGCAAACAAACCACAACGCCTCTCTAAAGAGGAGAAAAAACTTAAAGATCTCTATGGCAGTGAGTATGACGCTCTTTCGAAAAACCAGAAAGAGTATCTAAAAGAAAACATCTCCACTATTGGCTCTATCACACAAAAGTATCTCAAGTTTCCCCATCTAGCAGCCAAATTAAATATGAGTGGAAAGAATATGGTGGAGTTTTATCTCTCTCCTAATGGTGATATTAGTGAGATTAAACTTATTGACTCAAGTGGCTACACTCTTTTGGATGACAACTCTATTGAGACAGTAGAGCTAGCCCACAAAGACTACCCCTACCCCAAAGAAAAAACAAGAGTGAGAATCTATGTTGATTATGTGCTAAATTAGTTTGGATATTCCCCACTCTATTTTTGGAATGGCGTTCTCAATAGATTTTAAAATATACTGAATACTTGTCAGATCTCCCCCTATGACAACCGTGAGATCTTCTGCTTTAAAGTAGAGCGTGGTTGTTTTGTTTGTCTGATGAAAACCTCCATCAACCCTATCTAAAAGATAGGCTTTGGGTTTGTGGGTCAACTGAACTGTTGCAATATCTGTAGGTTTTGTTTTGCCTTGATTTATTGGTTGTTTAGGGGCAATGTCCACTTGAGAATTATCATTGGTTTGATAATTTTTAACAAGAAACGAGTCTAGATTTGAGAGAAAAGAGATAGTGTATTTTCGTGTCATCATCAGATCAACGCGTTGGTTATAGTCTTCATAATTAAACACAAGACGCAACCTATCCTCTTTTTTATCATAAAAAGTTGTCAAAGTTTTTGCATAAATTTTTTTTGGTTTGGAATTGTCTTGATTCATGAGAGATTGAAACTCTCTCTAAGATCTCTACCATCTCTTTTGAAACGACTCAAAAAGGACAACACTTTTTCTTTAACACTCTCATCAGAAATAACGCACATTATGACCTCTTTAAAAAGTTTATTGAAAAGTATACCACACAAAGCACCTTCTCTCCTTAATTCTTGACCATTCAAAACTCCCTACGCCCCCATCACCAAAAGACCATCAACCTCTTTGTGATAGATCTTCTCATCCCAACTCTTTTGACTGGCTCTATCAAAGACAATAAGTACCCCTTCACTAGCATCAACTTTATCCATATACTCTTTGGTTTGAG
>JAABTA010000185.1 GCA_011390075.1 Helicobacteraceae bacterium
GTTAAAATATCTGTAGTAGAGTGCAAAGCTTGCGGCGAGGATAATAATAGCTATCTGAATAAATTTGAGATACTCGTCTAAAAATGACAGCATAGAAAAGGCAACACCTTTATTAAAGGCAAGCACAATAGAGATACACTCACTGCTCCAGCGAAATCCATCTAAAATGAGCTCTTTTATCATCTGATCAATAAAAAGGGTAGCCAGAAAAATGGCTAAAAAGAGAATTACTTTTTTAGCCATTAATTTTTTTTATTAGCGTAACAATCTCTTCAAACACCTCTTGAAGCTCTTTTTTATTTTTGCCCTCAAGTAGGACTCTGAGTTTATTCTCTGTGCCAGAGTATCTAATCAGATGCCGTATGTTTTTTTGGTCGCAATTTTTGAGTAACTCATCAAGGCCTTTGTATTTTTCAAGGGGTATCTTTTCCTCTACCATAATAGCAGTTTGGAGTTGCGGGGAGAGCTCAAATGGATTCAGACACTCACTGGCCATTTTCCCACTAGAGATAACATACGCCATTGTTTGCAATGCACTGAGTAGTCCATCTCCTGTTTTTGCATATTCAGAAAAGATGATATGACCACTCTGTTCTCCTCCAAAATTGACTCCCTCTTTCTCCATTGTGGCGGCAACATGTTTATCTCCCACGCCACATCTAAAAGTGCGAATGCCGTGTTTGCTTAAAAACTCCTCCATAGCACCATTACTCATCACGGTTGCTACACAGCCATCATTTTGAAGCTCGCCTAAATTTTTAAGATACAGAGCTAGAGAGGCTAGAAGTTTGTCTCCATCTATCACCTTTCCCGTCTCGTCTACAACCACCAATCTATCAGCGTCTCCATCGAGGGCAAAACCAATATCAGCACGGACATTTTTAACCTCTTTTGCCAACTTGTTTGGATGCATTGCGCCACACTCTTCGTTAATATTAAACCCATTAGGCTCGTCATTAATAACAAACACTTCCGCTCCAAGTTCGCTAAAAATTGTAGGAGCCACTTTGTATGCAGCGCCATTGGCAGTATCAATGACGACTCTATAGCCACTCAGATTGATATGTTTTGGAAAAGAGTTTTTAATGTGCACTATATATCTTCCAATAACATCATCAATTCTTTTAGAAGATCCAATACCTCCATTGATTTGATAGTTCTCTTCAATGAGTTTGTTGTTATAAAAGATCTCCTCTATTTTTGCCTCTTCCTCTTCTCCTAGTTTGTTTCCCCAGTCATCAAAAAACTTGATCCCGTTATCATAATAGGGGTTATGAGAAGCACTAATCATAATGCCACCATCACACCGCATTGACTCTGTTAAAAAGGCAATAGCCGGAGTTGGCATGGGTCCAATTTGCACCACATCAAACCCAACAGCAGTCAGTCCTGAGACTAGGGCATTTTCTATCATATAGCCACTTCTTCTTGTATCTTTACCAACTAAAATCTTCTTTGTTTTTGCACGATCTTTAAAATATGCTCCAGCGGCCATAGCCAATTTCATGACTAGAACAGGAGTAAGTTTTTCTCCTGCTTTTCCCCGGACTCCATCTGTTCCAAATAATCTGTCCATAATATATAATATCTCCCAAAAAATTTCTTGATTTTACCAATTATCATCTAAAAAATGTGTTCATAAACATAGATTGGTATAATCTCATAAAAACAACAAAATAGGATCAAAGAATATGGGATTAGCAATAGGAATCGTAGGTCTTCCAAATGTGGGAAAATCAACAACTTTTAATGCACTAACGAAAGAGCAAAATGCAGAGTCAGCAAACTATCCATTTTGTACAATAGAGCCAAACAAAGCCGTTGTACCAGTGCCAGATAACAGACTAGATGCACTAGGAGAGATAGTTAAACCAGAAAAATTTCAATATGCTACTGTGGATTTTGTGGATATTGCAGGACTTGTAAAAGGTGCTAGTAAAGGCGAAGGTATGGGTAATCAGTTTCTTTCAAATATCCGTGAGTGTGACGCAATTTTGCACATTGTACGGTGTTTTGAAGATGAGAATGTTACCCATGTGGATGGAAGTGTTGACCCTCTAAGGGACATTGAGACAATCGAGACAGAACTTGTCCTTTCTGATATTCAAACCCTAGAAAACAGAATCGAAAGACTCAAAAAACAGGTAAAAGGAACAGACAAAACAGTCAAAGCAAAACTCGAGATAGCCGAAGATCTCTTGGAGCACCTAAGTCAAAATAGACCAGCGATTATTTACGAAAATGACAATGAGGAGATTTTGGCAGAGCTTAAAAAAGAGATTCGATTTCTTACCGATAAAAAAGTTATCTATGGAGCCAATGTGGATGAGGACTCTTTGGAAGAAGATAATGAGTATGTTGGGGCTGTAAGGGCGTATGCTAAAGAAAATGGTGCAGAGGTGATTAAGCTCTGTTCTAAAATTGAAGAAGAGATGGCTGGCATGGAAGATGAGGAGCGAAATGAGTTTTTGCAAGACCTTGGAGCCAAAGAGTCTGGGCTTGATCAGATTATTAAAAAGTCTTATGAGATCTTAGGGCTCATTAGCTACTTTACCGCAGGTGTCAAAGAGGTGCGAGCATGGACAATCAAAAGAGGCTGGCTTGCACCAAAATCTGCAAGTGTCATCCACAACGATTTTGAAAAAGGCTTTATCCGCGCAGAGGTGATTGGTTATGATGACTATATTGAGTGTGGCAATGAAGCAAAAGCAAAAGAGGCTGGAAAAATGCGCTTAGAAGGCAAAGAGTACGAGGTACAAGATGGCGATGTGATGCACTTTAGGTTTAATGTGTAGCTATTTTGCTGTTAGTATATTGGTTGGGCTGAATTTTGATTTACCGTAGGGTTCGGTTAGAGTT
>JAABTA010000018.1 GCA_011390075.1 Helicobacteraceae bacterium
TCTAAACTTGTTATCTATGTCACTAGAGAGGATTTAGAAGGCATTGCCAATCGAGAAATCATCGTAGATGGACAAAGCGGTGCCTATGAGGTCTCACAATTTAACAAGGTTGCAGATGATGTCTATATCTCCTCTTTTAAAGTAGAGCTAGTAGGCAAGGCGCCAGAGCAGTTTTCGCAAGTTGTTAAAGTTGAAATAAAATAAGGAGTCGTGGTGTTAGAAGCAATGGATAAAGAGTATGTACTTGGAACATACGCAAGAAATTATGTCAATTTTACACATGGAAAAAATGCAACACTTTTTGATAGCGAAGGCAAAGAGTATATAGATTTTACATCAGGAATAGGCGTGGTCAGTGTAGGGCATGGGAATAAAAGAGTGGCAGATGCAATCTATGATCAGGCACAAAAAATAATCCACATCTCCAACCTTTTTTCTATAGAGCCTCAAGCCAAATTGGCAAAAAAATTAGTCGATTTAAGCGGATTTTCTATGCAGTGTTTTTTTGCAAATAGTGGTGCAGAGGCCAATGAAGGCGCTATTAAGATAGCAAGAAAATATGGGGAAGAGGATGGCAAAATAAAAAGATACAAAATCATCACCTTAGAGAGTTCATTTCATGGCAGAACCATTAGCTCTTTAAAAGCTACAGGTCAGACAGATATGCATGCTACCTATTTTGGTCCCTATCCAGATGGTTTTGTCTATGCTAAAGATCTAGAGGATATCCCCAACCACATAGACGAACACACCGTAGGGGTGATGATAGAGCTCATCCAAGGGGAAGGAGGTGTGCACGCTTTTGATATACAGCAAATTCAAGATCTTGCAAAAAATTTAAAAAAGCAAAATCTTCTTTTGATAGTCGATGAGGTGCAAACAGGGGTGTTTAGAACAGGAGATTTTCTAGCCAGCCAGACCTATAATATTGAGCCCGATATTATCACCTTGGCCAAAGGTGTCGGTGGGGGTGTGCCTATTGGCGTTGTCATGACAAGACTAAAAGATCTGCTTAAAGCTGGAGATCATGGCTCGACTTTTGGTGGCAACTATCTCTCTTGTAGAGCTGCTTTAGAGGTATTAGATATTTTAGAAGAGAGTGCAAACAAGGGAGTTATTCAAAAAAACATAGAGACCCTTGAGAAAAAACTAGAGAAAACTGTCAAAGATTTTCCTAAACTTTTTGAGAACACAAGTGGAGTAGGGCTTATCCGTGGTATTGGTGCAAGGTCTGCTGATATTCAAGGTGCTGTTATAAAAGCAACTTTTGAAAAAGGGGTGTTGGTGCTCAAAGCTGGAAAAAATAGAGTGAGATTTTTACCACCACTTACTATAACCACTGCAGAAATAGAGGCAGGATTTGAGAGGTTGTATCATGCACTTGAAACTCTTTAGTATAGGAGTGTTGCTACTCTCATCGGTTCTTGCAAACGATGCAATTTTGAGTGATACAAAGCGCAATAATTTAGAAATGAAAGAGAAAAGCACAAAGCTCAATGCAGAGATCTTAAAAAATAGTTGGATTAATCCTCTGAATCTCTCAATCTCCCAGTCCAATAATAAACAGGGAGCAAAAACAGGAGAGAACGAGGTGACACAAGGGCAAATAGCCCTCAATCAAGATCTCTTTCGCAGTGGGGGCATTTGGTACGCTATTGAGTATGCAAAAGCCCAAGAGATCTTAGGGCTCTCCTCATTGGCGCTCGAGAGAAATAGCGAAGTAATCTCTGCCTATTCCACTTTAGTAGAGATAAAAAAAATAGAGCTCATGGAGCAAAAACAGCGACTCTTAATTAGAAACTCAGAGCTAGATATCAAAAGAAAACGAGAACAGTATGCTGCAGGGCTTTTGGATATTAGCTTTTTTAATAACGCAATTTTGACTAAAACAACCCAAGAGAATGCTCTACTAGATCTGTTAAACTCCAAAGAGAAGCTAATGACAACTTTTGAAAACTTGAGTGATAGAGACTACAAAGAAGTACCACTCCCCTCGCTTGCTATGCCAACAAAAGAGGAGTTTGTGCAAAGGAACTTAGCCCTCAAGACAAAAGAGATTTCTATAAGAAGTCGTAACTATCAAGCAAAGATGACTCAGGCACAGTATCTTCCAAAGCTTACTTTCAATGCTTACTACACCCAAGAGGAGATCTCTACACAGCGGGCAGCCACAGATGACGCCTATCACGGTTATGGACTTACACTCTCTATGCCTTTGCATATTAATTCACTCAAAGATATAGAGGTAGCAAAACTAGAGACTCTTGTGGCAAAAAATGATTACGAACTTGCACAAAAAGAGCAAAAAAAGGCATTTGAAAGAGTGAGCCAAGACCTGCAAAGAGTAGAGAAAAAAATTGAACTTGCCGAGAAAGACACACAGCTCTATACCGAGCTGCTAAAACAGACACAAGAGCTGTTTAATGCAGGACTTAAAACAAAAGAAGATCTCGAGACCATGAAAAACTCTAAAAGAGTAAGAGCCATTGATAAAGAGGTGTATAAGCTAGATCTGATGAGTAAAAAGCTAGAGGTTTATGGAAAATTAGCCAATGCTTTTTAGCCAGTTTATGCAAGAGTGGCTCTATGAAGATAGAGGCTATTACTCCCAGGAACGCACCATCGGAAAAGAGGGAGATTTTTATACCTCAGTGAGTTCAAGTAGATATTTTGGAGGCACTATTGGTTACTATCTCTATAAACTCATCCTTAAAAATAGGTTGCCTAGAAACACAGTGGTTTGTGAAATTGGAGCCCATAAAGGCTATCTTCTTGCAGATCTGATTCAGTTTATCTACACCTTTGATCCAGATCTTATAAAGAGTTTGCGTTTTGTGATTGTAGAGCCCTTTGAGCCCAATAGAGTCATGCAAAAGAGCTATTTTCAAGACTCTTTTGCCGATGAGGTGGTGTTGCACCATGTCGCGAGCCTAGAAGAGATCCAAGAGGATTTTGGGTTTGTTGTTGCCAATGAGCTTTTAGATGCATTTCCTTGTGAGCTGTTTCAAGATGGCAAAATAGCGACTATTGTTGATGAAGAGTTACAGTGGATAAAAGCCCCTGAAAATGCAACAAAATTAGCCACAGAACTTGACCTAGAAAAAGGGGAGCTTCCTGTAGGGTATGAAGATTTTTTTCAAAACTTAACAAGATCTTTTAAAAAATTGGAGTTTATCACCTTTGATTATGGTGAGTGGAAAGCGCAGAATAGATTTACACTAAGAACCTATCGTAAACACGAAACAAAACCTTTTGAGGAGATAGACTTTTCTAAAGACTATAAGATCTCCGATATTACCTATGATGTTCCCTTTGAGTACACTAAAGATCTAGCATTAAAGCATGGCTTAGATGGCGAGTATAGTACACAAGTAAAAGCATTAATTGATATGGGCATTTTAGAAATTTTAGAAATTTTAGAAAAAAATGTGACCCACGCAGACTACTTAAAAGAGGTTGCCACGGTAAAAACTTTGATTGATCCTACGATTTTAGGAGAACGATTTAAGTGCCTTCGGCTTAGGAGGATCTCCTCCTAAGCAGTAAGGACGGCTTCTTCTTCCGTCTTTCTCCAATATTTATTTAGCGTTGCCGTAGTTGCTGAGATGATATATCTCTTTTTTTCTGGCTTCGGCATTCTATTTAACTCTTTATTGTAAAAAGGCTTGTTCAGAAACTCCACTACATCTCTTAATAACCAAGTGTGAGGTTTATCGGAAGTGGAGGGGACGGTAGAAGCCGGAACTAAAGTTTCACCTTCAACTTCTTCAGCTGTAAGAAAAACTTTATTGTACTTTTTCTCGAGATACTCTGTAGTCTCTCTGTCCATACTTGATTTACTTACCATAATAGCCCCATTTCTCTGTGTTTTCGTCGGGTATTCTATCAAATAAAAAGGGATTTTTAAAGGGCTTTCATTAAAAAGTTATAAAAAATTACCATATGATTATCTTTTGATTCAAAGAGAGCTCTATTTAATGAACATAATTCAATAAGAAGATAAACATAAAATCCCTTTATGATACAGAGATCTCAACAATTTTGAGATCTCTGTATGGCCTCCTCTAACTAAAAAGCGGGGTGACATTGCCAAGATTATAGACACCAAAGCCACCGAGTAAAACAGTAACAGCGAGTAAAATAATCACGCTTCTTAAAACCAAACTAGGTTTAAACTCTAAAGTCTCTACTCTGTCGTAGAAGTAGATGTTGATAATTATTTTAAGATAGTAATAGACAGAAATAATCGTATTGATAATACCGATAATCGCAAGTTCTGTCATTCCGTTTTCTATTGCTGAGGAGAAGAGGTAGAATTTACCAAAAAAGCCCACAGTGTATGGAAAACCGATAAAAGAGAGCATAAAAATAACAATCACTAAAGAGATAACAGGGTAGTGTTTATAAAAACCTCTTAAATCCTCAATCTCTAGATTGCTCTCGTCCTCCTTTGCAAAAGCGGTCAGCATAAGAAACATAGCAGCTACAGCCCCAGGGTAGGCAAAGAGATAAAATATTGCTGGAGAGAAGCTTGCTACCGAGAGACTCTCTATGGAGGCTAGATTGATAAGAATATAGCCAGAGTGGACAATACTTGAAGTGATTAAAAGCTTTTTAATATTGTTTTGCTTGATAGACATAAGGTTTCCAGCAAACATTGTAAGAATGGCTAGCACATAGAGCACAGGTTGCCAAATATGGCTTATGCCTTCAAAAGGAATAGCAAGCACTCTAATAAGCAGAATAAACGAAGCAATCTTTACGGCTGTGGAGAGATAGCCTGCAATATGGATGCTAGAACCAAAGTAGACATCAATACTCCAGTAGTAAAAACCAAAAGCTGTGACTTTAAAAAGCATGGTCACTAAGATAAACAAGAGCCCTACAAGGACTAATGGTGAGGCCCCATTCTCTACTAAAAAGCTCCCAACAACTTCAAATTGTGTCGAGCCAACGCTTCCAAAAATAAGGGCTGTGCCCAAAAGATAAAAAGCCCCCACAATAGAGCCTAAAAGAAAATATTTTACTAAAGCTTCAATGGCTTTTGAGCTCTCTCTATTAAGACCAATAAGCGTGTAGATAGATAGTGAGACAATCTCTAGGGCAATGAGTAGTGTTAAAAACTCAGCAGCGCTTGCCATAATCATCATCCCAAAAAGGGCAAAGTTTGTCAGGGCCAGAAATTCTGGTTTGTAGTATTTTTCGTCTTTGGCGTACAGTGCCGAGAAGATAAAAACTACTGTAAGCACTGTAAAAAGCAGAGATAAAAATCCCCCTAATCTATCAATATAGAGCATCTCAAAAAAGATGCTTGTTTCTCTATACTCTGACAGGGCAGGATAGACCCCTATCTGCACAAGAGCAATAAAGCCCAAAATAGCGATATTTGCTTTAATAGCGCTACTCTTTTTCACATCGGCAAAAGCAGCTAAGAGCATAAAGATAAATCCTGTAATTAAAACAAGCAGAGCTGGAGTAAATGGAATATAGTTTGCCATGATTATTTGCCCCTCTTTTCTAAGTTTGGCGCAATAAAGCGTTCGTACTGCATCTTGATGGTGGGCTCTATTTTTTTCAAAAATGGTTTAGGGTAGAGCCCCATGACAAAGATCATAATAATCGGAGGCAAGAATGCTAGGATCTCTTTTTTGTTTAAATCTGTAAATTTTTCAGTGAGGGAGTTGGTGTTTTGCAAAATGGCTTTTCTGTAGATAATAAACATATAGACAGCCCCAATAATAATGGAAAATGTACCCAAAAACCCATAGACAACGCCTAGTTCAAAAAGACCTAAAATCATGAGTATCTCCCCTATAAAACCATTGGTTCCAGGAAGTCCCACACTTGAGACCATAGCAATAGCAAAGAAAAGAGCAAAAATTGGAGCATTCACCGCTAAACCACCTAATGCCCTAATATCTCTTGTTTGGAGATCTCTGGCAATTTTTGCCACAAGCAAAAACATAATACCGCTAGTCATCGCGTGGGCAATCACTTGATAGATAGAGCCCACCATCGACTGGATATTCAGAGCAAATACCCCTGCAATAATAAGCCCTAAGTGAGAGGCTGAGGAGTAGGCGAGAATGGTTTTAAAATCTTTTTGCGCTACAGCTGCCACTCCAAAGTAGATCATAGAGATAAGCCCCAAGGTAACAAAAAACTCCGAGTGCAGGACAAACTGCTCTGGAAATAGTGGCAATACAAAACGCAGTATCGCATAAACTGCCACTTTTGAGGCAATAGCTGAAAGAGCAAAGGTGACCCCAGCTGGAGCTTTTGTGTAGGCTTCTGGCATCCACATATGAAAAGGAAACAGCGGAGTTTTAATAGCAAAAGCTAGCATAAAAGCCGAAAAGAGCCAGAAGGCCTCATTTGGATCAATGACTATATTTTGCAAGTCTGTAATTTTAAAACTGTAGTGTCCAAACTGCTCAAAATGCAACTCTCCAATATAGACAATGGCAATAAACATAAACATAGAGCCAAAGATGGTGTAATACATCATATTCATGGCAGCTTTAGGTTTATCTTTAGATTTTCCATACACCCCAATCATTAAAAACACAGGGAGCAACATTGCTTCCCAAGCAGCATAGAAAAAGATTAAATCTTCGGCTAAAATGACTGCCATAAAAGCACTCTGCATTAGAAGCATATTGGCCCAATAGCCCTTCTGTTGAGATTTCAAGATAAGGTGCAAGGCTGGAAAAGCTGTGGCAATAATCATAAGAATAATAAGATTGACCCCATCAACCCCAACCATATAGTTAATGCCATAACTTGGAACCACTGGAAAAATCTCTCTATATTGGGTGGCAGAGATCTCTTGAAAATCAAAAAAGAGATAGATACCAAGAATAAGCACAATAGTGGAGCTTAGAAAAGCAAAAAAACTTCCTATCTTGTGAGAGATTGGAAGAATAAGGATTAAAACCCCTGTAATAAACGGAAAGAAGATTAAAAAACTTAAGATATAACTATTAAGAAACTCATACATTGATTAAACCTTCTAGATAGATTGCAATAGCAGCAATGGCACCTAGCATATAGACAAGATACCATTTCACATCCCCATTTTGAAAAACTCTTCCATAAAAGTGGCTCACTCTATTCAGCGCCACGGCACTATTTTGAACAATTTTGTAGATAATGACTCTATCTAAGTAGCCGTAGATAAAACGGCTTGTATTTACTAAAGGCACAACAAAGGCTCTTTCATACATCTCATCAACAAAAAATTTATTTTTAATAGCTACAACAAGAGCATTTTCTTTAAGTTCGCTCTGCTCTTTATATCTAAAGAACCGCTTATACGCAACAAAGATCCCCGCTAGGGAAATTCCAATGGCTAGAGCCATTAAAATATACTCAAGGCTATGGGAGACATGGGCAAACTCTGCTTTATAAACAAGGGAGTGCGAGAGGAAAGATTTAATAAAATTGCTCCCTCCAAAGATCTCAGGAAGCCCTGCAAATCCTGCAAAAACAGAGCCTACACTTAAAATGACTAAAATAGAGGTCATAATAAGAGGTGGTTGTTCTATGTGGGCGTGGCTTTTCTCTCTATTATGAAAGGTGAGAAAAAAGAGCCGAAACATATAGTATGAGGTAAGCCCAGCGGTAATAAGCGCCATTGCATAGATAAGAAAGTGCCCACTAGCAAAGGTGTTTAAAAGAATTTCGTCTTTTGAGAAAAATCCTGCAAATGGGGGAATTCCAGCTATGGCTAGTGTGGCAATCAGCATTGGGAAATAGACTATTTTTAGAGATTTAAGATTATTCATCTTAAAAATATTTTGCTCGTGATGCAGAGCATAAATAACCGCCCCAGCCCCTAAAAAGAGCAGAGCTTTAAAAAAGGCGTGGGTAAACACATGAAATATCCCTGTAGAGTACGCCCCTATACCAACAGCTATAAACATATAGCCTAATTGGCTCATCGTAGAATAAGCAAGAATTTTTTTAATATCTGTCTGCTTGGTGGCAATAATTGCCGCAACTAGAGCAGTAAAAGCCCCAACATAGGCTATAAGCTCTCCAACAGCCGGCACTTCGGCGTAGAGAAAACTAAATCTAGCCACCATATAGACACCTGCTGTCACCATTGTTGCGGCGTGAATAAGGGCAGAAACAGGTGTTGGCCCAGCCATCGCGTCAGGCAACCAAGTGTACAGTGGAATTTGTGCAGATTTCCCTGCGGCTCCTACAAAGAGAAAAAGCGTAATAAACCAGATGGTGTACTCTGGAATTAAAAAGGCGTTTGCTTTTAAAGAGGCAAAGTCAAATCCGTATTTTCCAACAACTACATAGAGTGTAAGCATCCCAACTACGAAACCAAAATCACCGATACGGTTAATAATAAAGGCTTTATTCCCAGCTTTTACATTGGCTTTGTCTTTGTAATAAAAAGCAATAAGCAAATACGAACACGCCCCCACACCTTCCCAGCCCATAAACATTAAAATTGGGTTATCCGCAAGGACTAACATGAGCATACTTCCCAAAAAGAGGTTCATATAGGCAAAGAATTTAGCAAATCCCTCATCTTTGTTCATGTATCCGATGGAGTAGATGTGAATAAGCGCTGCGATAAAGGTGACAAACAGTGTCATTAAAGCAGACAAAGAGTCCACATAGAAGCTAAGATTAATGGTAAAATCTCCTACTTCAATCCACTGAAATACTTTTACAGTAATAGCACTAGCGGGATCATTATACACGGCAAGAAAGAGCTTAGCACCAAGATAAGCACTAGCTAAAGGAGCCCAAATAGCTAAAAGAGAAAAGATCTTTTGAGAGATCTTAAACCCTTTAAGGTGAGCTAGGTAAGCAACACCAATAAGGGTTCCACCAATAAATGGAAGAAAAACTAATAGACTTACAAAACCCATATTAGCCCCTTATCTTTCTAAAGAGATCAATATCTAAGCTCTCTTTAGACTTGTACATAATAATGATAATTGCCAAACCAAAAGCAGCTTCTGCAGCTGCTAATGCCATTACAATCATAGCAATGGCGTGGCCATCCATATTGGCATGCATTTTGGCAAAACTTACAAACAAAAGATTGACCGCATTAAGCATAAGCTCAATAGACATAAAAATGGTAAAGACATTTCTTCTAGCAATTACGCCAACTAGTCCTATAAAGAAAAGGACAAAACCAACCCCTAGGTAGTACTCAACAGGAATCATCTTTCCTCCTCATCTGTGCTAATACAATCACTCCAACAACGGCTACTAAAAGTAGA
>JAABTA010000186.1 GCA_011390075.1 Helicobacteraceae bacterium
GCCTAAAATATTTAAAGATGTTGAATCAACAGATGGAGAATTTGAATTTTTTAAAGTTGCTCAAATGAATAACGATAGGAGAGTGATGAAAGGAGCTGATTTAAACTTCACACTATCTCAAGCAAAAGAATTTAAAATTAAGTTATTTCCAAAAGGAAGTATATTAATCCCTAAAAGGGGTGGAGCAATTTTAACTAATAAAAAAAGAATTTTGGAGAGAGAAGCTTCATATGATAGTAATGTAATGGGATTAAAAGCTGATAATGAAATATTATCTGATGAGTTTTTATTTAGATTTTTAAATTACATAGATTTAGCTAATTATATTGATAAAACTACAATACCACAAGTTAATAATAAACATATTGATATGATGAACATTTCTATCCCACCTCTAAATACCCAACAAAAAGTAGTCAAATACTTAGATGAGATCTCACAAAAAACAGAAAAAGTAAAACAGGCACAAAAAGAGAAGATGGATAGCCTCAAAGCATTAAAAGCTTCTATTTTAGATCGTGCTTTTAGGGGAGAGCTTTCCTAAAATTGTGCAAGATCACCTAAAAATTCAAAAAGATAGTGAGAAGATATTTGTCGATTTAGATGTTGAGTAGAGTTAAAGAGGATAATCCACACAGGCTCCACAGAAAACTTTTATAATCTCATCAAAGGATGCGTTATGTTTAGAAGAGATTTTTTAAGATTTTCTGCAATTTCGGCTACAGCTTTACTGGCAACTGGGTGTAAGCCAGAGGAGGGGTTTGCTTTTGATGGTTTGATGGGTTCTCAGTCTCGAGAGAGCGAGGAGCGAGGAGCTTTGCCAATTCCACCTTTGGCAGAATACACCAAAACAGAGGGGAAAAAGAGTTTTGATCTAGAGGTGAGAGCAGCAGAGAAAAACTTTTTTGGCTCAAAAATGACAAAAACTTTTGGTGTCAATGGGGATTTTTTAGGCCCTACAATCAAAGTAAACCGAGGTGACAAGGTTTGGTTTAATGTTAAAAACTCGCTGAGTGAGAAAACCACAATCCACTGGCATGGGCTCCATGTTGATGGCAAAAATGATGGTGGTCCCCATCAAGTAATACCGGTGGGAGAGAGTTGGAAAACTGATTTTGAGATTGACCAAAGAGCCTGTACTGCGTGGTATCACCCCCACCAAATGGATAGAACGGGCTATCAAGTCTACATGGGGATTGCTGGATTTTTTCTGATTGATGATGAAGAGAGTAAAAACTTGCCTCATGAGTATGGAGTGGATGATATTCCATTAGTAATTCAAGATAGAAGATTTAGCCAAGATGGGGAGTTTCGCTATATCTCTTCGATGCATGATAGAATGATGGGTATGGCTGGGGATGTTTTTTTAGTCAATGGTGCGATACATCCCACATTTGAGCCCAAAAATGAGCGTGTTAGATTGAGAGTGCTTAATGGCTCTAACTCCAGAATCTATACTTTAGGGTTTGATAATAAACAAGAGTTTGATGTGGTAGCAAGCGATGGTGGCATTTTAGAGCGCCCTACCAAAATGAAAAAGATCTTAGTCTCCCCTGGAGAGAGAGTGGAGATTGTGGTTAAGTTTTCTAAAAACAGTGCACTTAACTTGATTGATTATATGAGCGAAACTTCCTTAATGAAAATAGAAACAAAAGATCTTGCAACCAGCAAGGAGTTGCCAGAAAAACTTGCCCAGCCTTTCTCTATCACACCTAGCAAAAATGAAAAGTTGAGAGTTTTTGATTTGTCTATGGGAAGAGGGGTGGCACTTATTAATAATAAGCAAATGAGTATCTCTAGAATTGATGAAGAGGTAGAGATTGGAACAAGCGAAATCTGGCGGATTAGAAATAATCAAAGCATGATGATGCGTATGGCTCACCCGTTTCATATCCACGGCTGTTCTTTTGAGATCTTAAAAAGAGAGGGCAGACCAATCTACGCCTTTGAAAAAGGAGCCAAAGATACAGTGCTAGTTGCTAGTGGGGAGGTTGTGGATGTGCGAGTGATTTTTCATAAAAGAGCTGACAAAGAAAATCCATATATGTACCACTGCCACAACCTAGAACACGAAGATCTAGGAATGATGGGGCAGTTTACTGTTACATAAACAGACAGATCTAGCGGAATCAGTCCGCTAGATGTTTGCTTTTTTCTCTGTACTCTTCAAGGTCAATTTCACCTTTTGCGTATCTCTCATCTAGTATATCTTGTGCTTTACTTTTGCCAGACTCATCTCTATTTCTAAAGATAAAAACAATGAGTATAATTATAAGGATAATAAATATCCAACCAAATCCCATAAATCCATAACCGCCATACTCTCCATGAAACATAGCTTCCTCCTTCTGTTTTGGTAAGCTTTCTATTGTAGTATAACATTGTGTAGTGAGTGTGTACAAGCATCTATAAGCTTATCTCTACTAACATAATAAAAATATTTTTTTAAGGAAAACTTATGCCACTCACTAAAAAAGTTGTATTTATTGCAAAAGATGAAAATATAAGCCAGATGAAAGATCTCTTAACTGCTATGGTCAAGCCTTCCCAAGAAGAGGATGGGTGTTTGCTCTATGAGATCTATCAGGTAATCCATAATCCTAAAAAGTTTGTTGTTATTGAGACATGGGAAGATGAGAAGGCTTTAGATGGACACAAAACAAGCGCTCACTACAAGCACTACAAAGCCAATTTTGAGCCATTTTGTGCTGATAAATACTCTGAAGAGCTAGCGAGCCTATGATGACTAACTTGTGGAGTGAGGAAGAAGCAAAAAATTTTTCAAGAGATCTTGGATTAAGGGTTTACACCTCTAACCTACTTGGCAGAAATGACAGATTAGTGCTTCATGGTGGTGG
>JAABTA010000187.1 GCA_011390075.1 Helicobacteraceae bacterium
TAAGTTCCTATCTAAAACCTGAATATTTCTATCTTCCTGCCCATCAAAAATTTTTCCGTGCGATGATAGATATTCATGAAGAAGATCTCCCTATTGATGAGGATTTTATCAAAAAGAAGATCCCAGCAGATGAGTTTGATGAGACAGCTTTTTTAGAGGTTGTCTCAACTTATCCTCTTTCAAATACCCGTGCCTATATTGATGAGATCTTAGAGCTACATACAAAACGAGAACTGCTCACCTTAACCACAGAGATCAAAAAGATCACAACCGAAGAAGAGGTGCCTAGTGATGAGGCGGTTGATAGAATCCAACAGCTTCTGTATAAGATAACAACAGACAACACCTCCAAAGATTTCCGCGATGGGGAGAATATTGCCCTAGCAACCCTCGATGAGATCAAAAAGAATAAAGAACTTGGCAATAAAGGGGTTATTGGGGTTGATACAGGGTTTTTAGCACTTAATAACATCACAAGAGGATTTGGCAAAGGGGATATGGTGATTATTGCTGCCCGCCCTGCAATGGGGAAAACCGCTTTTGTCCTCAATCTTGCTGATAATATTCTGTCGCAAGATGGAGGGGTTGCCTTTTTCTCCCTTGAGATGCCAGCGGAACAGCTACTTATGCGTATGCTCAGTGCTAGAACCTCCATTCCTTTGCAAAACTTAAAAATTGGAGATATGACCTCTGAGCAGTGGTCGCATCTTTCCAATGCAGTGGACTTTTATGCCAAATCGAAGCTTTTTGTAGATGATGATGGGATGCTTACTATTGCAAAACTGAGAAGCAAACTACGAGATCTCAAAAGTAAACATCCAGAGGTAAAAGTTGCCATTATTGACTATATCCAGCTCATGAGTGGCAACACTGGAAAAGACAGACACCTAGAAGTCAGTGAGATCTCTAGAGGGATTAAAATGCTTGCCCGGGAGCTTGGTATGCCTATTATTGCTCTTTCTCAGCTCAATCGTGGTTTGGAGTCTCGCCCCGATAAAAGACCTATGCTCTCAGATATCCGTGAATCAGGCTCTATTGAACAAGACGCAGATATTATTATGTTTGTCTACCGTGATGATGTCTATAAAGAGCGAGAGGAGCGACAAAAAGAGAAGCAGGCAAAAGCCGATGGAAAAGAGTATGTGTCAAACTTTAAGTCAAAGCAAGAAGAGGATGCTGAGCTTATCATCGGCAAACACAGAAATGGGCCAATTGGCACAGTGGAGCTGGTTTTTCACAAACGCTTTACCCGCTTTGTGGATAAGTCGGAGATTAGTGTCAAAGAGACAACTTTCCAGATGAAAGAGACACAAATCCCTGTCACCATTGAAGAGCCAGCAAAGTCTCCTAAGATTAGTGACTCAGGTGGCTCTGAGATAGATATGCCAAGCATCTAAAAATATGCCTCTTTTTCTTAATCACAAAGAGAGGCTCCTTTTTTTTCTTGCTCTTTTGCTTGTATTTGCTACTTCTAGCTTTATCAAGTATCAAAACTTTCTAGAGATCAAAGAGCACAATGTCTATTTTACAGACGCCCATATCCAAAAGCAATATACAAAGAAAAAAGAGCATGAATATTGGGTTTTTAAACTCAAGGCAGAAGATGGCTACACCTTCTACACAACCTCAAGAGAGGATCTCCGTCTCATGATAGATAGAGATATACGGATTGGTTTTATTACAAGATATCTCAATTTTTTTGACTTTATTCAAGGTTTTTTTGCCCCTAATGTCTATATCGCTCTGCATCCACAACAAAAAAACATAAAAACTACCATACAAAAGAGCATTGCCTCCCAACACGACTCCAAAGACTTGCAAGAGTTTTTTGCGGCCATCTTTTTAGGAGAACCGATTGGTAAAGAGCTTAGAGAGAAGGTAACTAATCTTGGAATTGCCCACCTTATCGCTATTTCTGGGTACCATTTAGGGGTAATTTTGGCAGTGATTGGCGCTGTTTTTTTGCCACTGTATGGGTTTTTTCATAAGCGGTTTTTTCCCTACAGGAACAGATGGCGAGATCTCTTTAGTTTTAGCATGGTGCTATTGAGTTTTTATCTCTATCTTGTTGGATTTATTCCCTCTTTAGTCCGAGCCTTTGCCATGGCTGTTTTTGGCTTTTTTTTAGCCAGCAGAAATTTGCGGATTGTCTCTTTTGAAAACCTCTTTTGGGTGGCGCTTTTTTTAGTGGCACTGTTTCCTAAACTGCTTTTTTCTATTGGATTTTTTCTAAGCCTTGCTGGAGTGTTTTATATTTTTGTCTTTATCAAGTTTGTGCAGATACAATCTAAGATCTTGTATGCAACCACGCTCTCTATCTACCTTTTTGTTGTGATGACTCCTGTGGTTTTTTACTTTTTCCCCTTTGCTTCGTATTACCAAGCGCTCTCGATTCCTATTACTCTTGGATTTTCTCTCTTTTTCCCCTTAGAGATAATTTTGCATATTATTGGTTTTGGTGGGGTTTTGGATGGTTATATAACAAAGATAATCGATCTTGAAATTGCTCTGTTTGCAGCCCATGTTCCAAAAGAGCTTTTCTTTGCTTATCTTTTGCTCTCACTAGCAAGCATAATCAATAGAAAAGTTTTTTATCTGCTGTGTGGGATTTCGTTTTTGTATGGCTGTTATCTGTATGCATTAAGTAGTGTGGTATAGATAATGGTGACCCCAAGGGGACTTGAACCCCTGCAACAAGGATGAAAACCTTGGATCCTAACCACTAGACGATGGGGCCACTCTTGTAAGTTTGAGTTGAAATTATATGTCTTTTAGGTTAAAATAACCTTAATGCAA
>JAABTA010000188.1 GCA_011390075.1 Helicobacteraceae bacterium
ATGTTTGCGTGTTCCATTGCTTCGTCGATACTTGATAGATTATTTTTTGCTGTATGGTCTGTGAGAACTTTTTTAAGAGTTTCACTATAGAATTCAAACTTTTTAGTCACTGTTTTAAAATTATCAATCTTTTTGCCAGGGACAAATTTGTTGGTATTCCAAACACCTTTAGATAAAAGATCTTGCCAACCTGTTATGGTGTCTCCTTTGCTATTGTTACTCCCATCCCAAATGGGTTTGGTAAAGTATTTAGTTGCATAGAGATCAAATTCTACTTCATTCGTCGGTTCTTTTCCGGTTTCTGGGTCTTTAAAGTTTTCTCTATAATATCTCAAAGGAGCGTCATACCCTTTTCTTGCTAAAGCTTCTGAGAGAAGCCAGATTACTTCTGTCTCATCAGTTTTTGCATCGCCTAATGGTTTTATTAGCGGTTGTTGCATGGTCATATAACCATGCATATTCTGCTTGCTTTTAATAAATCCATATCTCTCAAACATATGCATTTTTGCAGGAAGTACAATATCTGCAAACATACTCATCTCAGCAAGATTTGTTGTAATATGGGCAAAAAATGGCAGTTTTGCCATTGCTTTCTCCCAAATATCTGTGCCATTGATTGAAAAGACAAAGTTGTTCCAGTAGCCTATAGCTGCTTTAATTTCATATGGATCTTCATCTAAGATACCATTGGCAGCATTGGCAGTAACAACTCCACCACCACTTTTTTTCTTGAGTGCAGGAAAACCTGGAGTACCTCTTTGATCTATCTTTTTATGCTTGGTTCCCTTTTTGATCTTTTCACTCATATAAGGTTTGATATTAGGAGTATCGTTCATTGGTACAGAAACCCCTTGTAAGCTTCCCCCAACACTATCAACAGAGCCAACAAGACCATTAAGAGCGTGAGCTGCCAATCCAGCATACGAACCTCTTACTTGCATACAAGCACCAGGACTTACCCAAGAGATTGCTCTGCTTCCTGCATTGGCAAAATCCAGTGCTGTTTTTGTGATGTCTTTAGCACTAATTCCTGTAATCTCTTCTGCCCACTGTGGGGTTTTATCAAATAACTCTAAATTCCACCACTTAGCGATACCATAGGTGTGTTTTTCATTAAAATTATTCTCATCAACCTTTTTCCCAACTTCAAAGTGGTTCATACCATCCTTAAAATCTCCAACAAAATCTTTGTTCCAAGCTCCATGGACCAAGATCTCATGAGCCACTGCGGAAGCCAAAGCACTATCAGCGCCAGGAATAACAGGAAGCCATTTATCTGCTTTACTCGCAGTGGCAGAGAGTCTAGGGTCTATAACTGTGACCGTAGCATTATCGAGGACATGTCCCCAGATATTGATAAAGTGAGGCACTTGTCTGTTAGATGCCAGCGGGTCTGCTCCCCATGCTAAAACATATTTTGTATTTTCTAGATCCCAATCACCATAGTTCCAGTAGCCTTCTGTATAGTATCTAGCAAATTTTTCAGCTTCAGCGCAGATGGAACTGTGAGAGATATTATTTGGACTTCCTATAAGCTTAGGAAATGTTCCATAAGGAATCTCTCTCATATAGGTGTATCTCCCTCTAAACATTGCAAATTTATAAGACTCATCATTATCGATAAGTTCAATAATTTTCTCAGCAATAGTATCGGTTGCCTCCTCCCAGCTTATTGGAACAAATTTTGGATCTTCGCCTCTTCCCTTGTTGGGATTGGTCCTTTTAAGAGGGGTTTTGACTCTATCTTTATCATACACTTGTTGGATAGCAAGATGTGGTCTAGGGCAGATGTCGCCGTGATTTCCTTTGGCTCTTTGATTTCCTCGCACTTTGACAACTTGATTGTTTAACACATACCCTTCAACACTACACCAACTTGTACACCCTTGACAGGTTGTTGGAACCCATTTGCCAAGCTCTCCTGCTATTTTTTCTTCAGCATTGGCAAAAGGAACTTGTGACAATCCAACACTACCAGCACCAACAGCACTAGCTTTTAAAAAGTTTCTTCTATTTAGATTTCCCATAACGCACTCCTTATTTAACCAAATACTCTAACTGCCCTAAGTAGACAACAACATATTTAAGGGCAAAAACACCAACAATCGTAGATACTGCTGTAAAACTAAACTCTCCACCTGATAGTTCCTCTTTAGATACAAAAGCTTTGAGGTAAAAGAAAAGTGGTACAAACATTCCAAAAACTATGGCTACTAAAAACAAGATCCCATAGTCACTAAAAAGATAGGCAAGAGCCTCTTTACTTGTGACGCTTTGTGAACCTAGCCCATACAGCCAACCCAAAGTTGAAACAATAGAGATTCCAGCAAAAATAATAATGCTTGTAGAGATGACACTATTTTGTACCAAATCTCCTTTTGTCATCTTTGTCACTAAAAGGGCAAGCAAAAACCCAGAGTAGACAGATGTTGCTAAAAACAGAATTGGAAGAGCAGAGTTCCAAGCTTCTCTACCAAAACTTGAGAGTAGGGCTCCGTGATAGATGCCAATAATAGATGCCAAACCAATACCAACTAGAAGCAACGCTTTTCCAACCATTGCATCTTTTACTACCACTTTGTAGGCAACAAAAAGTGCAACAAGCATAAAAAGAGCTTGTAAAATTCCACCCCAAGAGAGGATGGATGTTGGATTGATAAAGAAAAGCATCTTAATTCCATGAAGAGGCCTTCCTATCTCTGATAACAGAAACAGCAAACCAGCTGCTACAAAAATTGGCGAAAGAACAAAGCTAACTTTATAGACTTTTTTGTATGTATCTTGGTCTAAGAAAAACAATAGAGCCCCCAAGATAAATACACCAATACCAATACCCCCTAGAAAAAGATCTAGGACG
>JAABTA010000189.1 GCA_011390075.1 Helicobacteraceae bacterium
CATAAATCCAAGGCAAGTTGTGGGCTTTAGCATAATCATTAATCTCATGTCTTACATCAAAGTTATCTGTAGCGTCAATGATGAGATCTGGAGTAAAATCAATCACCTCTACGAGATCTCTAAAAGATTGAGTAAACGCTTTTACCTCTACCCCCTCTTCTCTTGAGCGAATAAGCTCCGCTACTACTTCACTTTTTTTCCTCCCCTCATCACCTATTTTAAAGGCAATTTGACGATGAATATTGGTGACACTCACCTCATCAAAATCGGTTAGAAAAATCTTTCCAAGCCCTGCTCCACTTAAAGCAAAGGCAATAGAGCTTCCAAGCCCTCCACAACCAACAATCAAAACAGACTTCTGTCTTAGTCTCTCTTGTGTCTGCTCACCCCAAAGCTGAATTTGTCTATGGAAATAGTCTTGAATCATATATCCCTCTCTTTGGCAATCCGCTGAAACTTCCAATCAGCTCTTGCCTCTTTGACAACAGCCTTATCCACTGTTGCTATTAAGATCTCCTCTTTAGATCCTAAAAACTCCTCTATCTCCCCATAAGGGTTGCAGATAAAAGAGTCGCCATAAAACTTCCAGTCACCTATTTTGGACTCATGGTAACCTATCCTGTTTGTGCGCAAGATGTAGTATTGATTAAGAAAAGATCTCGTTCTTATTAGATCTCTCCATCTCTTGCTTGAGCTAAAAGCACTGGCTGTTGGCATGAGCACACAGTCAACCTTTGCTCTTTTAAACTCCTCCCAAAACTTATCAAAATGAAGTTCGTATCCAAAAATAACACCGAATTTAAAACCTTCAAGATTGAAAGTCAGGGGCTTTTGTATTTCGGTTTTAGGATTGGCAAAATAGCCTTCTTCGTTCCAGTGCTTGTAGGGCATAAGAATTTGCTGCTTGTATTTTCTCATTCCATTTGGAGTAAATACCGCCAAAGTTTTCATAGGCGCGTTTTTTTCAAATGTGATAATTGGAGCCACAATATAGACACCATACACTGTTGCCAACCTTTTAAGATCTGCGGTGTGTCTTTTAGATTGCTTTTTAATAAAGGAGTATGGAGAGCTCTCTAGGTCTTTAAAAAAGAGATTGAGTACATACTCTCCTAAGCACAACACCTTAATATTCTCTCGCTTGGCGATTGTCATATAGTAGTCAAGCTTGCCACTGTCATAGGAGAGCGACACCATCTGTAAAGAGGCGATATTAATCTGTTTGTTGTGCATCATCAAGTTCTTGATAGACTAGTTTTGCCTCTTCGAGCATCTCGGAGGCTTCTTGCAAAAGAGTCACACCTTTTTTGTACTCTTTCACACCTTCATCCAAAGGAAGTTCTGGCTTGCTTAGATTGTCTAAAACCGCTTTGGCCTCTTCTAGTTTCTCCTCAAAACTCTTTTTCTCCTCACTCATCTAAAATCCTTTTTACATCATCTTGAAACTTCTCTAGTTCCACCAAAAAAGCATCATGTCCATAATCGCTATCTACCTCTATGTAATTGCACTCTTTGTGAATGCTATCCATTGTCTCTTTAATCTCTCGCATCTCCTCTGGAATAAACAGTAGGTCTTGCTTGAAACTAATAAGATACATATTGGCTTTGACTCTAGAAAGAGCATCCTCCAAAGAGTCATACCCACGGGAGACATCATATATATTTATAGCCTTAGTTATATAAATAAAGGATAAAGGATCAAACCATTTTGGAAAATTTTCTCCATTATACTCTAAGTAAGAGTCTATCTGATACCTTCCATTAATATCAAAAAGCCCATCTTGGCTCACATATGCCCTGCCAAATTTATCCATCATCGAATAGGGAGAAAGAAAACTAATATGCCCCGCCATACGACCAATAGCCGCGCCTTTGAGCCCTTTTTTCTTGACCTCATTCATATCGTAATTGCCATTATCAAACCTAGGATCATTTCTAATAGCCTCAACTGCTACCTTGTTAAAAGCAATCGTCCAAGGCCTTGTGGCGTGTGTGGCTGCGAGTACAATAATCTTTTTGGAAAAAGAGGGAAAATCCACAGCAAAATTAAGGGCTTGCATCCCCCCCATAGAACCACCAATAATAGCTTCTACTTTGTAAATTCCCAATCTATCAAAAAGCAGCCTTTGTGCTTTGACCATATCTTTAACAGTTACCACAGGAAATCTATATCTATATGGGCGATGATCCTCTTTTGTCAGGCTAGTAGGCCCTGTTGAGCCAAAGCAAGAGCCAATCACATTGGCGCAAATAACAAAATATTTAGTGGTATCAATGGTTTTGCCATCACCGACAAAAGCATCCCACCAACCAGGCTTTTTATCTCCCTCATACTTTCCTGCCACATGATGCGAGCCTGTAAGCGCATGACAGATAACCACCACATTACTCTTATCACTATTAAGCTCACCATAGCTCTCATACACAATCTCAAATGGTTCTAAAATACGCCCACTCTCTAGATAGAGGGCATTATTAAATTTCTCTACTCTTGTTTCTATCTTCACTTAAATAATCATTCTTTAAAATTTTTAAATATTATATCAAAGTAAGGGTTTACCCAACGGGGGTTGGTTTATGGTTTATCACGGTAAATCAAAATTCAGTCCAGCCGATATAATCTTAAGAAAACAAATAAAAACCACTTAAGGATCTAAAAATGCAGTTGTTGGTGAATAAATTCAGAGAGTTACCAGATTATAGGAAATCTAAACATTTAAAGTACAATGTAGGTGAACTACTATTTTTATCCCTCTTAGCAACCCTATCAGGAGCCAACGGCTACAAAGATATAGCTCTATGGATTAAATCAAAGAAAAGAGAGCTATCAAGATTCTTAGGAAAGCC
>JAABTA010000190.1 GCA_011390075.1 Helicobacteraceae bacterium
GCCCTTGGTATTCCTGTGTTTTATATCTATTTATGGGTTCCCATTGGATTTAGTGTGACAGGTTTGCAATATAGCCTGACAGTTATCAAAAACCTTCGGGAAAAAGATGTTTTTCTTTCTACAAAGATTCGTGATGGCTACAGTGACGCTGGTATTGAAGTGTAGGTGGGGACTATGATAACAGATATTTTTAAACAATTTATTCTCTCATGTATGGCTCTTTTTGTTTTGAGTATCTCTAGCTTTGCTAAAGATGCCATCACCATGGTTGTTGAGGAGACGCAAACAGTTAAAGAAGAAGATGGTTTTTTTGTCACAGTGTATGGGTACTCTGAGGCAGAAGACTTTGATAGTCATAAATGGCGTATAGTAGAGGTAGTCTTGCGAGATAGCAGATCTGACAGCATCTTAGTAGAGACCGAAACAGATAAGCGAGGGATGTGGGAGGTCGTTGACGCAGACATCTCCTCGTTAGCAGATGGAGAGATTACTATCGAAGCTACCATGGTAGATGACCATGGGGATATTATCTCTAGCGTCACCTCAACACAGATGAAAGATACAAGTTTTAGTCTTTTTGAATTTATGAAAAACCATCTTGCGGGTTCTATATTTGCTTTGATGGTGGTGTTGCTTCTTTTGGGATTTCCTATGATGATTCCACTGTTTGCAGGAACAACTTTAGGTATCTATCTTATTTTTGATGGTGATTTCTCAAAAATGCAGTTTATGGTGCAACAGATGATGGCGGGGATTCGCCCAGCGGCACTGATAGCTGTTCCTATGTTTATTCTTTCTGCAGATATTATGACAAGAGGACGCTCTGCTGAAAAGCTTATTGATCTGGTAATGGCGTTTGTAAGGCACATTAAAGGGGGGCTTGCTGTAAGTACTGCTGGGGCTTGCACTATGTTTGGAGCAGTGTCTGGCTCTACACAAGCCACGGTTGTTGCAGTGGGATCACCCCTTCGCCCGAGGCTTAAAAAAGGGGGATATAAAGACTCTTTTATTTTAGCGCTCATAGTCAACTCTAGTGATATCGCCTTTTTGATCCCTCCAAGTATTGGGATGATTATTTATGGGATTGTGGCAAAAACTTCGATTCCTGAGCTTTTTATTGCAGGGATTGGTCCAGGGCTTTTGATTCTTCTTTTGTTTTCGATCTATAGTATCATTTATGCCTACCGTCACAATATTCCAACGGAACCAAAAGCCTCATGGAAAGAGCGAGGCATGGCGCTTTATAAGGCTCTTTGGCCACTGGGATTTCCTACGATTATTGTTGGGGGCATTTTTGGTGGTATTTTTAGTCCAACAGAAGCAGCGGCTGTAAGTGTGGCGTATGCTATATTTTTAGAGGGTTTTGTTTTTAAAACAATGAAATTTAAAGACCTTTATGAGACTGCTAAATCCACAGGGCTAGTGACAGCTGTGGTCTTTATCCTCGTAGGGGCAGGAGCTGGATTTGCATGGGTGCTTTCTTACGCGCAAGTGCCCCAAGAGATCCTTAGCTCTATTGGTATTACAGAAATGGGGCCTTATGGCGTTTTGGCAGTTATCTCTATTGCGTTTTTTGTAGGGTGTATGTTTGTTGATCCTATTGTGGTGATATTGGTACTTGTACCTATATTTGCTCCAGTGGTTGACGCTGTAGGGCTTGACCCGGTTTTGGTAGGGACAATCATTACACTACAAGTAGCAATTGGCTCAGCAACACCACCTTTTGGATGTGATATTTTTACAGCTATAGCAGTATTTAAAAGACCCTATATGGAAGTGATAAAAGGAACCCCACCTTTTATAGTGATACTCCTAAGTGTCTCAGTGGCTTTAATCTTTTTCCCAGATATTGCACTGTTTTTAAGAGACTTAGCCTTTAGATAAGCATAAACTTAAGAAGAAGGAGAGTGTATGTTTGAAACGATATTAGTCCCAATAGATGGCTCAGACAAATCATTTGAGGCTTTAGATATTGCTAAAAATATGGCTGAAAAATTTGGCGCGGAGGTGCAGTTGCTTTCGGTTTTTAAGCACTACAGCTTTGTGGAAGGTTCGCTTTCTATGATGAAAGGCAACACAGCCCCAGATAATTTAGAAGATATTCTTAGAGGGTATTCAAAAGATATAGTGAATGAGGGCAAAGAGATACTCAAAGAAAAAGGACTGAGTCAAGTTCGAGGTTTTGTCAGGATGGGATCTGCGGCAAAGGAGATTTTAAAATTTTCTAAAGAGAATAAGATAGATCTCATTATTATAGGTTCTAAAGGACATGGCGAGCTGACAGGCTACTTGCTAGGGGGTGTCTCTCATAAGGTGACAGGACTTGCTCAATGCCCTGTAATGGTAGTGTAGTTTATAACAATGTTTCTTCTCGGACTCTTTGAAGCACTTTGAGTCCTTGAACATGTTCTGCAACATCGTGGCATCTTACAATACTTGCGCCATTGATAACACTTTGTATATGAATTGCTAAAGTTCCAGAAAGCCTTTTGCTAGCTGGAGTATTTGGAACTATATTTTCAATAAGAGATTTTCTAGAAGCTCCTATAAGTAGAGGATAACCCAAACAGAGCAGATCTTTTTGGGCATTAATAAGCTGGCAGTTGTTTTAGAGACTTTCCAAAACCAATCCCCACATCTAATACAATTTTTTCTTTTGCAATACCCAAACTAAGCGCTTTGTCTGCCTGCGTTTTTAGAAATTCTCTAATCTCTATAACAGCGTCTGTATAGGTGGGATTTTGTTGCATGGTTGTTTGATTATTTTGCATATGCATAATACAAACTCTTGCGTCATACTCTCTAGCAAGCGAGCTAAGCTCACTGTTTTGCAAGCCTGTTATGTCA
>JAABTA010000191.1 GCA_011390075.1 Helicobacteraceae bacterium
TTTATTTAGGAGGTCTATTGGAAAAACTTTTTTTAGAAAATTTTGCCAGTTACAAAACAATTTTTGAAAATTCTCTTGATCCAATTTTAATTATGGATGGGGATAAATTTATTCTTTGTAACCATGTTGCTGTTGAGTATCTTAAACTAGACTCAAAAGAGCATCTATTCAACACCCACCCAGCAGAGATCTCTCCTGAGTTTCAACCTTGTGGTACCCCTTCTAAGGAAAAGGCTGATGAGATTATTAAACGGGTCTATCAAACAGGGAAAGAGCGGTTTAACTGGCTCCATCAAACCAAAGCGGGTGAACCCTTTTGGGTAGATATTTCTATCATCAAGATTAAAATTGCTGGAAAAGATCACCTCTATGTGACATGGCACGATATCTCCAAACAAAAGCAAGCAGAAGATGAGCTTCGTAGAATGAATCTCAATCTCAACTCTGCTATTGAAGACAGAAATAGAGATCTTTTAAACTCTGTAAAGCTCTTAGAGGAGTATAAAAAGGCTATTGATGAGAGCTCTATTGTCTCTAAAACAGACCCTAAAGGCATTATCACCTATGTAAACAAAGCCTTTCTTGATATTTCTGGATACACAGAAGATGAACTTGTAGGCAAGCCTCATAATATTATTAGACATCCCGATATGCCAAAGGCCGCTTTTAAAGATCTCTGGGAGACTATCCAGAATAAACAGGTCTGGAAAGGGGTTGTAAAAAACAGAAAGAAAAATGGAGACTCCTACTATGTCCAGTCAACCATCTGCCCAATTTTAAGCAAAAGCGGAGAGATTAAAGAGTATATCGCTATTAGAATTGACATAACAGAGATCTACAATAAAGAAAAGATCATCAACCAACAAAGAAGAGATGACCTGACAAATCTACCAAATAGACTGCAACTCATAGAAGATCTCAAGAAAAACTCAGAGAAAAAACTTGCTCTTTTAAATATTGACAGATTTAGAGATCTCAACGATACCTATGGCCACGAATTAGGAGATAAACTCTTAAAAAGATTTGCCAAACAGTTGCAAAACAGAATGCCAGAAAATACCAAACTTTATAGGCTTTATGGGGATGAATTTGGCATATTAGGTACAAAAAAAATTGATGAAGATGACTTTGTTCAGTTTTGCAGTGAAACAATCAAGTTTTCAAGACACAAAAGTTTTAGCTATAAAGATTATGAGTTTGAACTTCCTTTGCGTGTAGGCATTACTTTTGACAAAGAGAGCACTTTAATTCAAGCAGAGATAGCTATCACCCAAGCAAGAAATGAGAGTAACGGGCTTTTTGTTATTACTAAAGACTCTCAATATAAAGAGAAGCTCAAAAATAATATTCTCTGGACACAAAAGATCCGAAGCGCCCTTAAAGAGAAACGATTTGCTGTCTTTACCCAAGGGATCTATCCCCTTAAAGTAGGGCTTCCTAGAAAATGTGAATCTCTTGTGCGTATGATAGATGAAGATGGAAAAATCATCTCTCCATTTTTCTTTTTAGATATTGCCAAAAAGTCTAGACTCTATCCTGAGATCTCTAAGTTTGTTATTAATGAAAGTTTTGAAAAACTACAAAATTTTGATGGACAGTTTTCCGTTAATATCACCATTGATGATATTCTCAATCAAAACACAGTGAATACTATCTTGAATCAACTCAAGATGTGCAATGCAAGAAATGTGGTTTTTGAACTGGTTGAATCAGAGGGAATAGAGAACTTTAGCGAAGTGAGCGAGTTTATTAAAACAGTCAAAGATCTAGGGTGTGAGGTTGCCATTGATGACTTTGGCACAGGCTACTCTAATTTTGAGTATATTATCAAATTAGATGTAGATATTGTCAAAGTTGATGGTAGTTTAATTAAAAATATCCATAAAGAGAAACACCTAAGAGGCACAGCCCAAGCTATTGTCACCTTTGCCAAAAGCATTGGACTCAAAACTGTTGCAGAGTTTGTTCACAACCAAGAGGTCTTAGATATCGTCAAAGAGCTAGGATTTGACTATGCCCAAGGGTTTCACCTTGATGAGCCATCAAGAATTTAAGGGAAAAGATGGAAAAAGATTTTAAAAAATACAAAAAAACATTTACCGAAAAAGATAGACTCGCAAAACTTCTAGGAATTGAAATCCTAGAAGTTAGCCTAGGGCAAGCTAAACTAGCAATGAAAGTAGAAGAGATGCACCTAAACGGAGCCGATGTGCTCCACGGTGGAGCTATCTTCACCCTTGCCGATACAGCTTTTGCTGTGGCTTCTAACTCCCACGAAAAACTCTCTTTAGCTGTCAGTGCCTCTATTACATTTTTAAAAGCAACTCCATTAGGAGAAACAATCTACGCCACCGCCAAAGAGCTGAGCACCACAAGAAAAACAGGACATTATCTTATTGAGATTACCAATAGCAAAGAGGAACTCATCTCCTCTTTTACAGGCACAGTCTATAGAACAGAAAAGATTGTCTATTTTTAAAGCCTATCCTAATAAAATTCTTTTTGCATCGGCAATATCAGCAGAGATCTGCGCTTTAAGATCTTCGATTTTGTCAAAGTAGGCATTCTCTCGCATCTTCTCAACAAAAAAGATAGTAGCCCGCTCGCAACTAAAATCGTGGCACTTTTCTAGAATATGTGTCTCCACTGCAAAACTACCATCGGTTGAGACTCTGTGTCCAATAAAACTTACAGAGGGATAAGTTTGATTTTTAACCTCTGTTCTTGTAGCATAGACCCCCTCGTTTGGCAAAAGAAAGTTCTTCACTTTGAGATTAATAGTTGGATAGAGCTTACGCATTCCAAGACCTTGCCCCTTAATGACAGAGCCTTGC
>JAABTA010000192.1 GCA_011390075.1 Helicobacteraceae bacterium
AGGTAGGGTCTGCCTCTGCGTAGCCGAGGTCCTGTGCCTCTTTTAAGATAGTATCAAAAGCGATTCCCTCTTTAGACATTTTAGTCAGCATATAGTTGCAAGTTCCGTTTATAATGCCTTTGATTCCCACAATATGATTGGCACTGAGCCCATCACGAAGGGCTTGAATAATAGGAATTCCCCCTGCTGTGCTTGCCTCGTAGGCGAGCACATTATCTTTTGTTGTCATAGACTCTAAGTCATATCTGTAGTACGCCAAAAGGGCTTTGTTGGCAGTCACAACTGATTTGCCACTTTTTAAAGACCGCTCCACCACATCTTTTGCCTCATCAATACCACCCATAAGCTCAACAACAATATCAATATCGGGATCATATATCACCTCATCTATATCTGTTGTCAGTGGGATATTGACACCTCTATCTTTGTCAAGATCTCTTACAACACCTTTGACAACTTTGAGCTCTTTTCCACATCGTGCGTTAATTATATCGCTATTTTCATCTAAGATCTTTGCAACACTAGCGCCAACAGTTCCGACGCCAATAATACCAATTTTGAGCATGCACACTTCCTTAAAATTTATTGCTACTTAATGTCTATTATACAATGTTTGTTATTGTATCAATCATTGCTTCTATTTGCTACGCAAGTGCTCCTAACGAGGCCAAAGAGATAGTCGCTGTTTCGCTTCTTAAAATCAATGGATGATCGAGCCCTACTCTTTTTTTTGTCTTTAATATACCCAGATCTTTTTTAGAAAATCCACCTTCTGGACCCACTAATATAGGATGGAAAAAATCCTCTTTTTTTGGCTTCTCTCCGCCAAAATGAAGATAGCTACTTTGGGGATATTTGTCTAGAAATTTTTCTAATGAGCCTACCATCTCAAGATCTATATAAGAACTTCTCCCACACTGGCAAGAGGAGTTGATAAGAATTTTTTCTAATCTCTCAACACAGAGGGAGATATTTTTTTGACTTCTATCGCTAAAAAAAAGTGAGAGTCTTTTGACTCCAAGCTCATTAAGAAAGGGCAGGGTTTTTTCTACTGTTTTACTCTCTACAATACTCCACGCCAAATGAATATTTTTGTAGGGTTCTACCTCTTTTTTCTCTTTATGCATGAGTGTTAGATTGGCTTTTTTTCTTGCTATATCCTCTAGGTTGTAGCTATAAAGACAGCCATCTTGAAAGTTTCTTCCAAAAAGTGTATCGCCTACTTTAGCTCTTCTTGCTTTAATAAGATGGGTGTAGTTTTCTCCTGTGATCTCTATCTCTGCATTGCCACAGCGTGGATCATAAAAAAAGTTCATCTACTGTTTGTGGCTGTCTTGCTCTTTGGGTTTTAAAGAGGCAAACCTCGTTATCTCCTCTAAGCTACTTCCTGAGATCTCTAAGAGTGAGGTTTGATATCTGTTGGCAATCGAGAGATAACTCAGTTTTGCTTCGCCTTTGAGTCCTTCTCTTTTAATGCTTTTTATTCTTTCTGGGTTGTATGGTCTGTGATTTTTATACATACTAAAGTGCAGATGCGGTCCTGTGGAGAGCCCTGTATTTCCTAAAAATCCAATAGTTTTCCCCTGCTTGATTGTTCTGCCTCTTTTGATTCCTCTGCCATAACCACTCATGTGGGCATAGAGACTTCTCCAGCCGTTTTTGTGTTGGACAATCACCGTTTTGCCATAGCCCCCTTTTCTTCCCGCATAGACAACTTTTCCGTCGGCTACTGAGTGCACAGGTTTGCCATACCTAGCAACATAATCAATACCGTAGTGAGGTCTATAGATTTTTTTTATAGGGTGAAGTCTTCTACTAGTAAACCTTGAAGAGATCCTTTGGTAAGAAATAGGGTGTTTTAAAAACATTCCCTTAAGAGGTTTTGCATCTTCATCATAGTAGCTCGCATCCTCTTCATTAAAAAAGGCAAACTTTTTTCTTTTATTAACCTCTACAGAAGCGGCAATAATACTAGGCGTGCCCCAAGTCTCTCCTAGTCGCACTTTGCGATCATAAATAATCGTTATCTGGTCGTCTTTACGAAGCTCTTGTCTAAAATCAATGCGGTCATTAAATATTGCTGAGACTTCTAGTGCGAGTTTGGAGTTGCCTGTTATCTTTTTGAGATCATACAAAATGGAGTATTGGAGCTTAAAGGTTAAAGACTCTCTATAGACTTGATAGTCTATATCAATTACATCATAACTGTAGCTCTTCTCTTCTTTTTTAATAGAGATCTGCATCTCTTCGCTAATAGGAATAAGCACATGTAAAAGAGTGCTATTACTATCTTTAAGCTCATAAAATTTTGTGCCAGCAAATATCATGTGTACTGTATCTTGGTCTTCGTCATCTAATTCGTAGTAGAGTTTTTGCGGGATATTGTTGTTCTCTAGGTAGTTTAAGAAGGTGACGCCTTTTTTCCATATTTTTGGAGTTGCTTCTAAAGAAAAGAGAGAAGTAAATAAAAATGTGAGCGATAAGATTATTCTAAGCAAGTGAACTCCAGTTAAAAAAATATAATGTTATGATTATACAATAATCGCACCAAAATACAATTTATAAAGGTTTTTTTATGCCCACAGTGAAGAAATTTGTTAAAGCGGCTCTTGCAGAAGATTTAGGAAGAGGTGATCTCTTTGCAAGATGTATGGAACCAACAAAAAGAAGAGCTCTTATTAGGTGCAAAGAGGGCGGTATTTTTGCAGGGGTTCGTTACGCAGCAGAACTTCTTAAGATGCTAAAAGTTAAGTATGAGTTTTTTAAAGAGGATGGAGATGAGATTCATGTAGGGGATATCCTTTTAGAGATTAAAGGCGATGATAC
>JAABTA010000193.1 GCA_011390075.1 Helicobacteraceae bacterium
ACAACCTAGCTTATAGAGCGCTTGTGAGGGCTTTGTACCATCTTCTGCCATCAATTTTAACTTCCATCTCCACTTGGCACAGACCATCTTGATAGATAGTTTCCATAATTTCTCCACCTCTTACAACACTATAGAGTTCTGTGCGTACAATGGAGCTTTTGATAATAGCGTCTTTGACCGTATCTCTTGCATTGATCTTGATTCCATGGAGCTTTTCTCCCATCTGTCTGTAGGCATCGATAATGGCCGATCGTTTTGCTAGAGCCATAGCGTGGGCTTTGCTTTGCGCTCTTTCGGGAGCTACTCCTAAGCCAATAGCGCGGATAGTAATAATATTGGTCGGCTTTAAAGTTGGAGCATTTGGAATAACAAATGTATCTGTTGGCATCTCATCACCAAGAGTTGGCAAGGCGCCTGTTTGGGTAGCCATAGCTGTTTTTGGCGCCTCTTCCACGGTAATATCAGCCTTTGTTTCATTGGCAAATAGGGAAGTACCTAAAGAGAGGGCAACAAGAATTGTCAGTGCTTTTGAATGGATTGTTTTCACGATCTTTTCCTTAAATTTAAATCTATTAATCCTATAATCGTTTAATATGAATTTTTTTTTAATTGAGGTGAAGTTTGCAAAAGGTTTTACTGCTAGAAGATGACGATCTTTTTGCTCAGACTGTCAGGGAGTTTTTAGAAGAGGAGGGCTTTGTGGTTGTCTGTTGCAACACAGGAGCCAAAGCAGAAGAGATAGCTTACGAGGAGCACTTTGATCTCTTTTTGTTTGATATCAATCTTCCTGATATGAGTGGATTTGATGTTACCCAAACTATAAGAGGCAATAAAATATCTAAACCAATTCTCTTTCTCACCTCTTCAAGAGAGAAGTCCTCCTTGCTTAAGTCCTTTGAACTAGGAGGGGATGAGTACCTTACTAAACCTGTGGATTTTGATGAGTTGCTCGTGCGAATCCACGCTTTGCTTAAAAGAAGTGGCGGGGCGGGAGAGGTGAAACTTTTTGATGGATTTAGTTTTGATTTTACTAAAAAAAGTCTCTATAAGGAGCATAGATTGGTTGAACTTGGCAATAAAGCTGCCCATCTGCTCTCTTTATTTGTGGAAAATAGAGAAAAGCCTGTGACAAAAGAGATGATAGACATAGCGCTATATAGCAATCAGAGCTACAGCGAAGGCTCGGTACGGGTCTATGTAAACCAGCTGAACTCTGTTTTTGGGAAAAAAGTTATCAAAAATATTCGTGGAGTAGGGTATATATTTGAAACAAACGAGTAAACGAAGCGAAAAAGAGCTCATATTCAGCACCCTGACACTTTTTATCTTCTCTATTATTGGGATCTTTGCCTTTATGCTTACATTTTTGCGGGCAACTCAGTTTACCCCTGAATTTTTAATCTATGCTATGGGGATCTCTATTATAATTGCTCTGCCACTGGGCTATCTTTTAGCCAAACACGCCATAGCCTTTTCGGTATCTACCCACGCCATGCTCAGCCGTCTTACAAATAATATTCTTCATGAGCTCAATATTCCTCTCTCAACTATCAAAGGCAATGTGCACCTTATCAAACGCAAAACAGAGGATGAGAGCCTGCTGCGTAAAATTGCCAGAATAGAAAAAGCCAGCGATGATCTTTTGGAGCTTTACGAGGATATGGAGTATGCCATTAAAAGAGAGATAAAAGAGATTGATAAAGAAAAGTGCGCCCTTGATAGGTTTATTGCAGAAAGAGTCGAGTTGCTACAAGATCCAAACAAAGAGTTCACAGTGGTGCAAGATCTAGAAAAAACAGCAGTTATCGTTGACAAACAAGGGCTCAAACACGCTTTTGACAATCTTTTTAGCAACGCTATGAAGTATGGAAAAAAAGGTGGCACCATCACAATTAGACTCAAAAACGCCATTGTTAGCATCCAAGATGAAGGAAAAGGGATAGAGCCAACCGAGATAGCTAAGATCTTTAACCGCTACTACCAGAGCGATAGCACTCTTGAGGGCAGGGGTATTGGGCTTGCTTTGGTAAAAGAGTTTTGTGATAACCACAAAATCAAAATAGAGATAGACTCACAAAGACAAGGCACAACCTTTTTATTAGACTTCTCCCCTACTGAGATCTCTTATATAAACTAGCGTCACATCGTCTTGGGTCTCTTTAGATTTGAGATAGTTTATCACACTCTCAAGCTCCTCTTCATCGTTTAAAAGATCTTGAGCGCAAATCTGTTTATCATAAAACTCCTCCTCTACAAGTCCATCGGAAAAGGCCAAAACTTTTTGAAACCCATCAAGTTGTAAAGTGGAGATATTCATTGTATGAGAGTAGAGGGTTGCTGGGGTATTGTTTGATTGCAAAGCGATGCGATCGCTATTGGTTTGGATAAAAGTATTATACATCCCTCCAATAGAGTAGTGGACTTGATTTGCTTCTAGATCTAGAAGAATAAAAGAGAAGGAGAGTTGCTCCTCCTCATCTAAAACAATCTTCAAAGTTGCGAGCACCTTTTCGTTGATGACTCTTAGATCTCCTAGATGGTGGGAGTTTGCTTTGATGGTTGTGGCGACAGAAAAAGTTGTTAAAGAGGGAAGCACCCCATGTCCTTGTCCATCTATGACAAAAAAGAAGAGGGTTGTCTCATTTGGCTTGTAGATGGAGTACATATCACCACTTAAAATATCTGATGAGTGATACAGGGTTTTTGTGAAAAAGCGTTTATCCTCTTGGAGTTGGTTGATAATAATATCTACCTGCTTTTTTTTGGCAAGATTTTGTTGGGCTGTGTCGTAGTCGTAGCGTTTTTGCAGAGCATCTTTTGT
>JAABTA010000194.1 GCA_011390075.1 Helicobacteraceae bacterium
TTGATGGGAACAAGATTGGTACTCCTAGTGAACTAAAAAATGTTATTGGAAATCAAACCCCAAAGAGTGTGGTAGCAATTGAGATCCTAAGAGGAAAAACAGAAAAAACCATCACAGTTACACTAGGCAGTCTTGATGGTGCCTATATTGCTGGAGGAGAGATAGAGTATAAGGGGCTTACGCTTACAAATATCTCAGAACAGCTCAAAACACAAAATAGACTCCCACCAGATCTTGATGGCGTTGTGATTATTAAGGTGGACCATAACTCCCCTGTGTATAAAACAGGATTAGTCCCTGGAGATGTGATTGTTCAAGTAGAGTCTGTAGAGGTCTCTGATCTAGAGTCTTTTGCTCAAGCGGTGCAAGATAAACGCAAAAAGAGATTTTTTATTTTCCGTAATGGAAATATATTTGTTACTATCCTTTAATCACAAAGCCTAGATCCTAGGCTTTGTGATCTTGTGCTTTTTTTATATAATAGTTCTATGAATCCAAAATTTAACAAAATAGCACACACTACCTATTATCTATTTGGAAAATGATAGGCAAGAAAAATCAAAAAATCTCATAGAATATCTTCATAGCATCGAGTATAAAACTTATTGGGATCTTCCTGCTTTGTACTCTAAAGGGAATTTTAATCAAAAAAAAGAGAATATTTTTGGCAATATTGTCTCTGTTAATATGCTCTGTATTCATCAAAGCTTGGGCATTAATGTTACAGCCATGAGAGAGGAGAACGATCCAAATTTTCATCCAATGCGAAAAAATGGTTAAAATTTGATTGGTAGTTTGTAGCAATGATGTTACTTTTTTAGTTAAGATAGTGCCATGAAATATATAATTTTTACAGATCTCGATGGAACCTTGCTCGATCATGACAGTTACTCTTTTAAAGAGGCAAAAGAGGCATTACGACTTTTGCAACACAAAGGTATTGCGCTTGTGATTAATACAAGCAAAACCAAAGGAGAGGTTTTGTGTTTGCGAGAAGAGCTAGAAAATAGTAATGCTTTTATTGTAGAAAATGGAGCAGGCGTCTTTTTTCCAAAAAGTGTGCATCATCCAAGGCTTGAAGATTTTGGTGATTTTCATGCTTTAGTGCTTGGTATCAAAAGGCAAGAGATCCTTAAAATTACGGATCCTTTGCAAGAAAAGTTTGGCTTTACACGATTTAGTGACATGAGTTTAGTAGAAGTGGCAACGGTTACTGGGCTTAGTTTAGAAGACGCAAGAAATGCCAAACAGCGAGACTTTACGGAGCCATTCATTCTTGAAGATAGAACAAAGCTACCACAACTAGAAACAGAGCTACCAGAGACAATTGCCATCACAGAAGGGGGTCGCTTTTTTCACTTTATCTCCAAAGCCCAAGATAAAGGCAAAGCTTTGCTAGAGACGCAAAAGATCTATGAAGATCTCTCTCAAGAAAAGTGCATCTCTGTTGCTTTAGGAGATGGAAAAAATGATCACTCAATGCTCGAAGTTGCCAATAAAGCTGTGCTGATTCCAAAGCCAGATGGTAGCTATGAGAACTTAGATATCAAAGATGCAATACACGCTCCTTTCCCTGGCCCAAAAGGGTGGAATGAAGTGATTAAGAGGTTGATTGAATGAGTGTGCAAAAAGATCTATTTGCAATTTTTAAAAAAAGTGTCCAAGAGGTTTCGCCCAAAGCGGTCATTAAAAAAGAGATCTCATTAAAAAAAGATATCTTAAGTGTTGCGAGTGAGCAATTTAACCTTAAAAAATATAGAGATCTCTATATTTTTGGAGCAGGCAAAGCCTCTGTGGATATGGCAAAAGAGGTGGAAAAGATCTTAGGAAAAAAGCTTAAGGGTGGATTTGTTGTTGGCACCGAAGAGCAAAAACTTACCAAGATAGAAACTTTTGCCTCTAACCATCCTGTGCCCACAAAGAGAAGCCTCAAAGCTGGAGCTAAACTGAAAAAAAAGATGGGAGCACTTGGCAAAAAAGATCTCTTTATCTTCTTGCTTTCAGGAGGGGCATCTGCTTTAATTGAGGATCTTAAAGGCTCTTTGAGTCTGCAAGATCTCAAGCAAACCACCGAAACGCTTTTGGGTTGTGGTGCAGATATTGAAGAGATTAATAAGATTCGCAAAACCCTCTCAAAAATCAAAGGGGGCAAGCTCGCCCAAGAGGTGCAGGCTGATGGAGTGGTGGTGGTTTTCTCAGATGTGCCAAGTGATTCATTAGAAGCTATTGGCTCGGCTCCAATGTACCAAAGTAGCCCTGCTCAAAAAGTAGTTTCAGAAATTGTTAAAAAATATAAGTTAGAAAAAAGTCTCTCTCAGCCAGTGCTTCAAGTGCTAGAAAACTACAAAGCAAGACAAAAAAAACAGAAATTCCCCCACCACATTGTTGTGAATAACCAAGTTGCTATAAAGGCAGCTCAAAAAGAGGCTCAAAAGGTTGGCTACAACAGCTACGCTTTAGCAATAAGTTTAGACTCAGATGTAAAGATAATGGCAGAAAAGCTACTACAAATTGCCAAAGAGGCACAAAAGGACACAACCTACAAGCTTCCTGCTTGTCTTATTCTAGGTGGAGAGACAACGGTTAATTTACGAGGGAGTGGGGTAGGTGGTAGAAATCAAGAGCTCGTTTTGCACTTTTTAAAGGGCTTAAAAAAGAGAGCAGGGATCTCTTTTTTTAGTGGTGGTACAGATGGAATAGATGGTAATAGCCCCTATGCTGGAGCCTTTTGCGATAGCACAATCTATCAAAAAGCTCAAGAACTAGAGTTGGATATTGATAGCTACCTTGCCAACAACGACTCTACAAATTTTTTTAG
>JAABTA010000195.1 GCA_011390075.1 Helicobacteraceae bacterium
TTTAAAAGTCTACTCACATCTAAATGTCTAAATCTTTTGCTGTAATTTCCAATATAGACAGCCACATTCAATCCCTCTAGTTTTGAAGAGTCAAAGCTTTTAAATCCTAGGTTCTCTCCAAAAAAGCTCTCATTGCTTGGCTCATATTTATCAATAAATGACTCTTTTTTTAGCTGGACAATATCGCCTAAGCCATAATCAATCGCTCTTTTTTTGAGATCGAGCACTATCTCATCAATAGCAATATCTAAAGTGTTCAACCTACTTGTCAGTGTGCCATAATGCCAGATTCCATCCTCTTCATCAGCAATGATGTTAAGAATCTCTAACTCTTTGGAGGGTTGGTTTTTGATAACTCTATCGGCTAACAGAAAAAGAGCCTCTCCCATATAGTCACGATTTATTTTTCGTACAGAGGAGAGGTAGTAGTGGGCTTTATATTGTTCATAAAACTTTCTATCCTCTTCATCACACCAAGGGGCAAGGAGTGCATACTTTTTCCAAAAATCCTCATCATTAAGCTGAAAATCTAGCTTGGCTCTATCGGTAGCTATTGGCTCTATAACGATATCTTCAAGCAGAGCCTCACCTAGCGCCTCGTCTATTCCAAAACCTTTCCCACCAACAACCACATGGGAGACTTCGCTGTAGTCACACACAAACAGAGCATCCTCTTGCTTGATGTAATCTAAAATTTGGCGAGGCGTGGCATCCTCTTCTAAGCGTAGTTGATATGGCTTGTAGTAGGAGAGATAATCACTTTTTGCATCAAATCTAAAAAGTCGGGCGACTACTTTTTTCTTCATCTATAAACACCTTTTTTTCGTCTTTGTAAGTATTTTAGTATAATTTTATTTATGAATCACCTACACAACAACATTCCTACCAAAAAAAGTGTCCGATCTGTTTCTTTAAGGAAGCTTCGGCTTTTAAGTAGGCAAAAAAACAGATACTACTCCAAGCTTGTCAATCAGCATTTGCAAAAGCTTTTAAACTCCCTGTGTCAAAAAAATGCCTCTATCCTTTTTTATCTCCCTTTGGACATTGAAGCCAATATCTATCCAACTATTGGCTATTTTCGAAAAAAATGTAAAGTTTATGTCCCATTTATGGAAAGTGTTAGTTTCAAAATGGTAGCATACAGGTTACCTCTTGAGGTTGGAAAATTTAATATATTGCAACCTAAAGTTACACAAGTTAATAGTAAAAATATAGAAATAATAGTAGTTCCAGTTATAGCGGTAGATAAAGTTTTTAAAAGAGTTGGTTTTGGAAAAGGCATGTACGATCGCTTCTATGAGAAGCTTCATAATAAACCAAAAGTCATTTTTGTGCAGCCCTTTCCAATCTTGGAGAAAACCCAAATAACCCAAAAGCATGATATCACTGGAGACTATCTTGTAACTTACAGAGGAATCTTACGAAAAGAAGTGAAAGATGGTAATAGAAATTATAGGCGCCAGTGGGGTAAGCGCAGCAACAGCTTGGTTTCTTACAAGAAAATTTCATCTAGATAGGCACAACTTTTTTCTTCAAGACGCAAAAGCAAAAGCAAAAGCTATTGAAGCAGAAGCAAAACAGATTCTCTCCACAGCTAAAAATAGCTTAAAAGAGAAAGAGAACGAACTCAAAAAAGAGTTTGAACTTGATAGTAAACGCCTTAAAAAAGAGTATGAACAAAAACTTTTTAATCTAGAGAATAAAGAAGAGAAACTCGAGCAACAATACTCCAACGAAAAAAGACAGATTGAATCTTTTAAAAAAGAGCATAAGCTCAAAAAAGAGAAGTTAGAGAGAGAGAACAAAAAGGTGGACGCTTTAGTCCAAGAGTATGAGAACAAAAACCAAGAGACAAAAGAGCTTCTTACGAAAGTAGCAGGCCTGACAGAAGAGGAGGCCCAAGAGGAACTTCTAAAAAGAGTTGAGGCTAACTCAAGATCTGAGATTGCTCATATTATTAGAAAATATGAGAGCGAAGCAAAAAAAGAGGCAAAAAGAAAAGCCAACTATATTATTGCTCAAGCAACCACACGCTTTGCTGGAGACTTTACAAGTGAGCGACTCATTAACACCATCACCTTTGCCAATGATGACTTTAAAGGAAGAATTATTGGAAAAGAGGGTCGTAATATTAAAACACTCGAGCAGGTTTTAGGGGTAGATGTCATTATTGATGACACCCCTGGAGCAATTGTGGTGAGCTCGTTTAATATCTACAGAAGAGCTATTGCTGTTAAAGTCATTGAAATCTTAGTAGAAGATGGGCGAATCCAACCAGCTAGAATCGAAGAGGTGTATGAAAAGGTCTATAACGATTTTGAGGACTCTTTATTAGAAGAGGGGCAAAATATTGTTTTAGATCTTGGAATTGGCGAGCTTGATCCTGAGCTTGTTAAATTAGTAGGCAAACTTAAATACAGAGCAAGCTATGGCCAAAATGCCCTCTCTCACTCTTTAGAGGTTGCCTATCTTGCAGGACTTATTGCTGCTGATTTAGATGGAGATTCAAAGCTGGCAAGAAGAGCAGGACTTCTCCATGATATTGGCAAGTCTTTAACCCATGAGTTTGAGGGAAGCCATGTAGACCTTGGTGGAGATCTCTGCAAGCGCTACAAAGAGCCACCTGAGGTCATAAATGCAATTTATGCCCACCACGGCCACGAAGAGGCAATGAGCATCGAAGCGGCAGCTGTGTGTACAGCAGATGTGCTTTCAGCCGCAAGACCTGGAGCTAGAAGAGAAGTGCTAGAGAGCTATCTTAAAAGAGTCAAAGAGATAGAGGAGATTGCCACAGGCAAAATTGGCGTCACTGCTGCC
>JAABTA010000196.1 GCA_011390075.1 Helicobacteraceae bacterium
TAGAAAAAGTTGAAACACAAAAGACACTTGATGGATTTAAGCCATCAATTATGGATAGTGTTCATGAGTGGAAAGAGAATCTAGGTTTTTCCGATATACTCAGCACCTTGCCACTGCTTATTGAACAAGAGATCTCCACACAACGAGTACGAGGAGTTATTTATGCCAACTATCTTGTGCCTCTGTTTGCGCCTCTTTTTGTTATTATTGTCTTTTTTGCAGTGCCCATTAGTATGCGTTTTTTTAATTTGGCCTTTTTCTCTTCTGTGGGAGTTTTTTTAACCCTTGGCGGTTGGGGTATCATTTTCACCTTAGCCCAACTTGCCACAACAGGAACTTTGCACCCAGAACTCGCTGTTGTTCTCCCGTTTGTAGTGGCTACAGTTTTTGCTGGGGCACTATTTAGAAAACACTTATAAATTTATTAGTATTATTTAGGTAAAATCTTAACACTACTTATATTATTAATTTGAGGATTTTGAGTGAAAAGAATTGACCTTGCAAAAAAGTATAATACCCCTTTATATATCTACGATTTTGACCATTTTAGCAACCAGTACAACGCTTTAAAACAGGAATTTAAAGCGAGAAAGTCTTTGGTTGCTTTTGCTGTAAAATCAAATTCGAACCTTTCTGTTATCAAACATTTTGCCTCTTTAGGGGCAGGGGCTGATTGTGTCTCTATTGGCGAAGTACAGAGAGCTTTAAAAGCTGGCGTGCATCCGTATAAGATTATTTTTAGCGGTGTTGGAAAAAAAGATGAGGAGATTACAAAGGCTTTGCAACTAGGCATTTTATTTATTAATGTCGAAAGCGAAGGAGAGCTAAAAAGAGTGGAGCTGATAGCTAGCCAGCTAGAAGTGGTGGCAAGAGTGAGCTTGCGAGTCAATCCAAATATTGATCCCAAAACCCACCCCTATATCTCTACAGGGCTCAATGAAAACAAGTTTGGTATCGACATTGATACAGCCAAGAGACTCTATATCTTTTGTAAAAATAGTGAGCATCTTGATCCTGTTGGTATCCATTTTCACATAGGAAGCCAACTAACAGATCTTGAGCCAATTAAAGAAGCAAGCGCTATTGTTGCTAGTTTAGTGAGAAGTTTAGAAAAACTAGATATTGAGATTAAGTTTTTTGATGTTGGTGGTGGTTTAGGCGTTGCCTACGAAGATGAAAAAACTATTTCTGCTTATGACTATGTGCAAGGCGTTTTAGAGACAATTAAAGGACTCGATGTAACCATTGTTTGCGAACCAGGCAGATATTTGACAGCCAATGGTGGTGAGTTTCTCACCACTGTTTTGTATGAAAAAATTACAGGAGAAAAGAGATTTGTCATTGTCGATGGAGCGATGAACGATCTCTTAAGACCTTCTCTTTATAATGCCTATCACGAGATAGAAGTTATTGGAAAAGAAAAGAGAGAGGAAACTCTAGCAGATATTGTGGGCCCAGTGTGCGAAAGTGGAGATTTTTTGGCAAAAGCTACTCCTATTGCTTTGTGTGAACATGGCGATATTATCGCTGTTAAAAGCTCAGGTGCGTATGGTTTTGTTATGAGTAGCAACTACAACACAAGAGGAAAAGCCGCTGAGGTTGCTCTAGAAAATGGTAACGATAGACTCATTAGAAGAAGAGAGAGCGTCGAGGACATTTGGCGCTTGGAAGAGGAGTTTTTAGATGACAAATAAGCTAGATACTCTCAGAGAAAAAATTGATGCAATAGATAACCAGATGGTAGATCTTTTAAATGAGAGAATGGGAATTGTCAAAGAGGTTGGAGATCTCAAAAAGAGCACAGGGGGATCCATTTATAGACCAGAGAGAGAAAAAGCAATTCTTGCAAGATTAGAAAAAAGAAGCAAAGGAAAGGCTCTCAATAAAAGTGCTATAGAGGCAATATTTTTAGAGATCTTTGCAGTTTCAAGAAACCTAGAACTTCCTGAAAAGGTAGCCTACTTAGGTCCAGAGGGTAGCTACACCCACCAAGCAGCAGAGAGCAGATTCGGAGCTATGAGCGAGTATCTCTCCATGAACTCTATTCGCTCCGTTTTTAATGCTATTGAGAATAAAATTGCCAAATATGGAGTGGTTCCTATTGAGAACAATACCGATGGAATTGTAGGGGAGACCCTTGATTTGCTAGGTTCTAGTGAGAGCGTTAAAATTGTTGCGGAGCTTAAAATTGGTATTCATCACTCGTTTGCTTCAAAGACAGAAGATCTCAAAGGTATTCAAAGAATTTACTCAAAAGATATCGCTTTTGGACAGTGCAGAAGTTTTTTAAGCGAGTACTCCCTTGAGGGTGTGGAGCTTATTCCTGTTGAATCCACCGCAAAGGCTGCCAAGCTTGCTGCAAAAGAGGAGGGAAGCGCTGCCATTTGTTCGCATATTGCTTCGAAACTGTATGATTTGCCTATTCTTTTTGAAAACATTGAGGATAACCATACAAACCAAACACGATTTGTTGTGATGAGTGATTATGAAAATATTCAAAGCGGATGTGACAAAACAACTATACTAGCAAAAACACCAGATGAAGCTGGAGCCTTGGCAAAATTTTTAACAGATTTTCATGAATCGGGGATTAATCTTACAAAAATTGAGTCAAGACCAATACGGAACGAAAAAGATTTCTCTTCGTGGTTCTATATCGATTTTGAAGGTCATATAGAAGATGGTAATGTGCGAGAGGTTCTAGATAAAAGAGAGGATCACATTAAATGGCTAGGGAGCTACGCAAAAAATGCTTAGAGGTAAAAAAGGAGAGATGAATCAATGAAATTTAAAGAGAGTTTGCAATCACTTGCTAC
>JAABTA010000197.1 GCA_011390075.1 Helicobacteraceae bacterium
GAGGAGAAGATGCACTTTTGTCTGTGCATTTCCTCCTCCCGTCACCACTGTAGTGACCGCTTCTATTCTGATCATTAGTACAATAGAGTTCATGGGCAGAGGTGCTACTCTCATCCGTATTTAAAACAAAATAGATCCCAAAATCACCATAATCATCACTATTGGCTTCGTCCCAAAACTTGCTTCTTACTATTTGAGTTTTGGAAAGCCCGTGGTAGATTCCTTTTGAGCTCTCCATCCAGCTAGCAGAAGTTGTGATGCTTGATATTATAAGAGGCACGCCAATAAAGGCTATTCCAATAACGACAATAGTCATAATAAGTTCTATAATAGAAAAACCATTTTTCAACTGTTTCATAACTACAATTATAGCCAAATAAACCGATATATTTCTTATGGAAAAAAATAAGCAAAACCAAACAAACATAAGTGGCAACAACATATATAGAGCAATACTCGAAAAGGCAATGATGGAGCCTATGTATTTTAACTGTTACAAACCTCTCAACCAGACAAAGATCTCTCCTAGAGACAAAAAAGGGTTGGGCTTGCAGTTGAGGATGAGTGTCTAGCTATGATCTATGAGCTTACTACCGATTACTTAAAGAAAAACTTTTCTCCCAAAGATGATCTGAGTTTTTCTGAAAAGCATGGGAAGGAGCTTGTGCAAAAGATCTACGCAAAGGCGCACAATCAAACAATAGATTATAAAGAGGAGGTACGAGACGCCTTTAAGGACTTTCTTGGAAAAGTTGGAAGGGTCTCTGTTTTTTTTCGAGGAAAAGATAGGATTGCTGTTAAGGTTCTCCCTAAAGAGCAGGCTCAAGAACTTTCTAAAGAGGAGGTCAAAGCTAGCGTAGTCAAGGAGAGTGAGCTTGCCTTTATTAAAGAGACTGTTCATAACATTTGTGAAACAGAGCTCAATTTTACAGAGATTAACAACCGCATTTGGGAATCTACCTATCTTGCCCATGTAAAAAGTGGATTTTATAAAGCCGTTTTAGCAAAAGCTCATGGAAACCAAGCGCTAGCATCGGAGATCTCACTGGAAATTATACGAGATAATTTTGCCTATTTAAATGACTCTTTAGCAGAGGAACTACTAGAGAGAATGCTCGTCAGTAAAAAGGCTGAAAGTTTTTTAGAGTACTACGGAAAAACAATGGTAGCCGATGGTGGCATTCGGTTTAAAACCCCCGATATTATCGATAGAAAAGGGAGGCTTTGGCACATCTCCACCATTCGACCTGTTGTAACAAAGTTTCATAAAGAGAACAAAAAAGCTCTTGGAATGAAACATCTTGTTGAGAGCCTTATCAAAAAGCTAGACACTATGCAAAACGATCTTACTCACTTAAGAGAGAGTAAAGAGTCTGTTGAAACAGAAAAAGTAGAATCCATCTTAGCCTACAGTGAGAGTGGCACAAAACTTACAAATTTACGAAAAGATCTAGGAAAACTAAGAAAAGATCTTGCCAATACCAATCAAGAGCACAAAAAAGCACTGTTAGAAGAAGAGGTGAAAAAAAAGATAGAAGCTGTAGAGCAAGCCAAGCTAGCAGACAATCAATCAAGGGTCAGAAAAATCACAGCCCAAAACCGCTCGAAAGAGCGATATGAAAAAGAAAATAGATTAAAAAAGAAGATTGAAGGAGTGAGAATCCAGTTAAGATCTGAAGAGTCCTATCTAGAAAAACAGCACAAAAATTTTAGCGGGACACAAGAGGCATACGACTATATTGTAGATGCTGTCGCCAATGCCTTAATGCGGAAAAAACGGGTTTTAGGCTAAGACTCGCTACAATTATTCCCATGAAAAAAACAACTCTTACTATTTTTCTAATCCTATTAATAGCTAGCAGTGGTCAGAGCCAAAGTATTTGGGAAAAGTATAATCTCGAAAGCACCACCACAAGGCAGTCTGCCTTAGGGGAGATCACCCAATTAGAGGGGGATGTGAGAATCCAAAAAATTGGTCGTGAGGAGATTGAAGATGCCAGAGTTGGCGACACTATCCATAGTGGGGATATTGTCACTCAATACGCAGGAGAGAGCACCATTAGACTAAGCAACGGATCTAGCGCAGACTTACAAGGGGAATCAAAAGTGTTTGTGAACCAAGAAGGGTTTCATCTAGAGCATGGAAATGCTGATTTCTCCACTGGAAACAGAGCTGCAAAAGTAGCAACTCCTGACGCTGATCTTATCTCACAAAATGCTTCTGTTGGAGTGAGTAAGTCTCCTGATGGTCTGTTAAGTAGCTACCTCGCAGAGCCTGATAGTGTCAAAGTATTTAATGGAAATGTCTCTATTCGTGTTCCTGATAAATACCCATTTTTTGATATCACCTATGAAGACACAGGGCGAGAATTGCAAGCAGAGAGATTTACTCTTGCAGCAGATGAGATAGCTCTTTTTGAGGGCAATCAAGTAACTATTGTTGGGAAAGACAAAGTTCTACCAAAACTAGAAAGGGATGATAGAAAAAGATTTTTCGTAGGGGCAGAGATCTCTTTAGGGTATCTCTCGCGAAGCATAGAAAATGGGCTTATCGGAAGTGAATCTCTTTTGGTGTTTCGCCCAGGAATAAACTTTTTGCTCATGACACGAAGAATTGAGCCTATGTACTCTTTTGGCTACACAACAGATCCTGAAATGGAGGAGTTTAGCTTTGAATACATCCATCCAATACAAGCACAGTTTGCCCAAAGTGCTTTTCGCTCTACTCCCTACTATAAAGCTTCTATTGGTCTTGGAAACACACATGCTGACGATTTTACTCCAACCCACTCATCGTTGGGTATAGGTTATG
>JAABTA010000198.1 GCA_011390075.1 Helicobacteraceae bacterium
ATCTCTAATGTCATATGTAATGACACAGTTTACAAAATCTATTTCAGAGAAAAAAATCAAAATCAAAGCTCTTTATTATGGAATGTTTGAGTACAGCTACGAAAAGCAATCCAAAGGCATAACCCCGATTGTGGATCTGAAAATTTTACTAGATATTCAAGAGTGGATAAAAGCCATAGATGCTATAAAAAAATATTCCGACTTTACCTTGCTTGTTGAGCTTCTTGAGGAGATTGGGGTAGAGGAAAAGGTATATAATACTTTTTCTAATCTAGACAACACAATTTCAATTGCCAATATGGAAGCGATGAAACAGTTTATCGAAACAGCATCAAAAAAACTAAACTATATAAAATCTTCAGAAAACAAAATAGTGAAACTTCTTGCCCCAGAGATAGAGTCTATTGTTGATGAACTCAATCATGAAAAAACTTCTGATTTTCAATACTCTCTTGCCAAATGGTTTCATAAAAATAAAAACTATGCTCTAAGCTATATCGCTCTAGCTGAAGCCATTGTTTCTAAGAATTGTGAAATCAAGGGGCTAGATAAGAACAATATGAGTGAAGAGAACCAAAAAAAGGTAAAATCAATTGAGTATCCATATGACCAATACTACAAAAGAGGCAATGAGAACAGCATATCAAACATACGAAACAGTATTGCACACCAACTTGCAGATAGAAAAGGTAAAGTAAATCAAGATATTAAGCGACTAGAAGAGCTTCTTGATACATTTGAAGATTATTTTAAAAAATAACTGGCCTCTTAGTATAATATAATTTTTCAAAACCAAAAGGATATAAAGATGATAGCAACACTTAGCAGAGTAATCGATGAAATACAAACCTTATCTCCAAAAGAAAAAGGTTTTGTTGCCCAATGTATTCTCTCCTCTTTGGACTCACCACAAGATAAAAACTCATCCAAGATCTAAAGTATCCAAAAATAGATACTATAAGTATTGACATAACAAAATAGTTAAACTATACTAATAGTATCTAAAATTAAATACCAAAGGATCTTCAATGTATAGTCCATTTGCTTATGATAATCTTCCATCCAATGAACAGTTTTTTGGCAGAAATAAAGATCTAGAAAAGCTCTCGCAGGTTGTTTCGTACTCTAATAATCTACTGATTTTCTCCAAAAGACGAATGGGAAAAACATCCCTTATCAAACACTTTATAGAGCAAAATAAAAAAGAGTATTGTTGTATCTATGTGGATATTTTCGACATTACCACCAAAGAAGATCTGGCAAAAGCTCTCCTTAGATCTCTTTCTAATGCAGAAAATTTTGATATTAAAACATCCATTAAAAAATTCACTTCTTTATTCAAAAGAGTAAGAGTAGAGCCAACCATAGATCCAAACACTCTAGAGTACTCCATCAAACCAATTGTTGCTACTCTTACATTTCAGGAGATGATGGAGGATTTTTTTGCTAGCGTAAAAGAGATAGCCAAAACCAAAAAAGTGATCATCACCATAGACGAATTCCAGCAAATAGCGACTATCAAAGAGATCCCACTAGATGCCTATCTGCGAAAAGAGATCCAAACAAGATCCAACACATCCTATATCTTCGCAGGTTCTAAGAGACACCTATTAACTTCACTTTTTGAATACAAAGCTCCACTTTATGAGATGGCAAGTCACTACGAGCTTTTGCCGTTGTCACAAACCGAGATCTACAACTACGCACGCCTCCACCTCCCAATCACAAAAGATCTAATAGGCACAATTTTCCAAAAAGCAGATGGCGAGACAAAACTCATCATCCACATCCTTCATCTACTTTTTATTGGTAGAGCCAATCCAATAGAGCACTCATTAATAAATGAAGCCACAAAAGAGATTGTCCAATCAAAAGATAGTAGCTATCGCCTCCTTCTTGACACCCTAAGCAACAACCAAAAAACAGCCCTAAAAATAGTCGGAAAATATAAAAAAGGTTTTTTTATAGAAGAGATCTTAAAAGAGTACAACATCAAAAAACAGACTCTTCAATCCTCTATAGAAGCCCTATTTAAAAAAGAGCTAATAGACAAAGATGGCTCAAGCTATTTTATACCAGACAGAACTTTAGAGCTTTGGGTAGAGACTATAGCTAACTAGACAAAATCTGACCAATCTCCATTGTAAACTTCTCTGTAAAAGGAGAACTTTGCAATGAACAACTTCCTCATTCTCTACGATATTTTTGATGAAAAACGACTTCCAAAAGTAGCCAAGGTTGTCTATGGCTACGCTTTGGGAGGTCAAAAATCTGCCATAGAAGCGCCACTTTCTAAAAACCACATAAAAGCTCTCATACAAGAGATTGAGCCATTAGTGAAAGAAAAAGACAAAATAAACATAGTGCCCTTTATGGGTAAGCCTATTCTCTTAGGTAGAGCCACTCATCTTGAAAAACAAGATGGTGGAGTTATTATTATATAGGGTTCATTATGAATATTGCCGTAATAGACAAAAAAGATATAGTTTTAAAACTGGACAATGGTTCAATCAAAGTAGAAGAACAGACAGTGCCCCTAAAGTTTGTGGATATGCTTATTCTTAATCATAGGCAAACAATCCAAACGAGAGATCTTTTGAAAATTACCAATGAAAATATCTCTATTCTTGTGATAAACCACAACAACACAAACTTTGCCCTCACAGCATCTGCCAATAGCAAAAATGGCGACACTAAACTTGCTCAGTATAGTGCACTCAAACAAAGAGTGGAAATTGCCAAAAAAATTATCAAAGAGAAGATCACAAGCCACAAAGAGCAACTTCTAGAAAACGGCATTAATGTTGAGA
>JAABTA010000199.1 GCA_011390075.1 Helicobacteraceae bacterium
ATTTTTATGGGCTTTCATTGACCGCTGAAAAAGAATATCGACTACCTTGAGCTCATCTGCACCTAAAGGGATCTTATAAGTATCAGGAACCAAAACCCCATCATAGAGATCTGTTTTGGAAAAATAGGCCATATAGAGTTTTTTAAAATCTAGCCCAAGATCTCTCGCTACGCTTTTGAGCACATAATAGGTTGTCTCTCCTGGAATAAGCGTCATCTCTGTAAGGGCAGCTTTGGAGTTGACTAAAGCAAAAAGCAGATCCCCTTTTTTGAGTGTTTCAGACTCAAAATCAATCCAGCCACTTTGGATGTGACCTAGATACCTTACAATAAAACTATCTAACCTTGCAAGATCAACACCCTTTTTATTCATATCTGCTAAAATGCTATTGATGGAGCCTTGGGGGATATAGACCACCCTTTGTGTGGTAATCTGTATGTTTAAATAAAATAGAAAAGATATGATGAAAAATAGAGCACTATTGCTAATAAAAAAAACTTTTTTAACCATTGTAATTATTCTGCCACTCCTATCATTTATTCTCTATATAGCACTTCGCATTGGTTTTGAAATAGAGAGTATACAGGCAAATAGTATACAAATAGATAAACTCCATATTCAACTCAATAAAAAACTAGACATAACAGCCGATTCCATTACAGTTTTAGAAAAACAAAAGAGTAGCCCTGTTGCCATCCAAGACAAAAAAGTAGATGTCTCTTTAGTAAAAATGCTTTTTTTAGCCTCCTATTTTGTTGAAACTGTTGAAGCCAAAGAGATACACTATAAAGAGTACAGTGGCTATGGCAAACTCTCCAATAACAAGCTCGCTCTTACGAGCGATCTTTTTGACGCAAATCTCTCTATTGGCTGGAACGAGCCAAGAGTCTCTATTATTCTTACTAACGGAGTGTATAAAGAGCACAATCTCACCACAAACGCCGAAGGAACATTGAATCTCCTGACCAATAACTATAAAGGCCAACTCTACTTTCAAAGCAATTTTGGAGAGAGTTTTGTCAATTTTAATGGAGACTTAGAGACGGTCGATCTTTTTGCTTATGGCACAGATCTTGCCTATAAAAAGTACAATCTTAAAAGCAACAGCATAAGCGCAAACCTCAATCTTGCTACCCTAGAGACAACTTTCTCCTCCTCACTCTCCTCTTTTGGTATCCAAGGAGAGGTTAAGGGTTCGTACAAAAACGACACCCTCATAGTCCAAGGAAACAACCTTTTTACAGACTCCTTAGCACCGCTCATGCAAGTGATCCCACTTGACGCTACTGTGAAAGATTGGATCTATATCAATCCACAATCAGCAGAGTATTTTATTCAAGAGGCACACATCAAAGTAGATGTAGCAAAGCGTATTTTTGATCTTAATTACTTTAAGCTAGAGGGGACCATAGGAGGTGTCACAACGACATTTAATAAAAAATTGCCACCTGTAAAGACTCCTATAGTCAATATGTCAATTCATAATGGAATTGTAAAGGTACAAGCACAAGCGTCAGAGTACCAAGATAAAGAGATAGATGTAGCGATCACTATAGACTCTCTTGTAAAAAAACCAACGGATCTTACTGTGGATATTGTAACCACAGAGCGCCTCTCACAAGAGTTTTTTCAGACCCTTGCTATGTATGGGGCCAGTCTTGATATAGAACAACTCAGTGGCACAAACACCTCTGAGATCTCTTTAAAGATAGGACTAGATAGAAGCCACTTTGATTTTGATCTTAAAACTACCTTAAGAGATGCTTTAGTAAATATACAGAACTATCCACTCCAATTTGACTTTTTAAACATCAAAAAGCGGGGGGAGCACCTTTTTGTCAATACAGATCTTACCACTAAAGATAATCAAGATCTCTCCTTGACGCTTCAAGGAAAATACAACGCTCAAGAAAAAGATATCGTCTCAGAAGTCACCATAAAAGAGTTCATATCCTTTAATACAGCCCTAGCACAGATCCAAAACAAAACAGTTGATCTCACAATTGATTGGAACGACGGATTGCATATCTTTTCTAAAAAGTTTCCATTTTCCATGAAGACAAAAGATGGTGAGCTTGATATCAGCATTGCACATCTCGGATTTCTAAAAAATGACTCATTTTTGCTCCAACAGTTAGCAGTGGAAGATGGCAACTTTACTCTTCATAAAGAAAAAAACAGCATCGTCTCTCATGCCTCTTTCGAGAGCAGCAACTCTTTTTTATCAGAAACAAGCAATCCTATAAGACATATCACTCTAGATTTTTATAAAAATGAAGCAGAGACAGATATCAATATTAACAACAAGATCAATCTCCATTTAGAGAGCAATAGCAGTAATGTTTTTATTAGCAACATTGATATTAACACAACAAAACTCTTTAATGTCTATCAAAAACTTCCTCAAAATGAGGCGTCTCAAAGTAATAAACCTATCTCTATCAATGGGTTTCAATCCAATATATTCTTTAAAAACAATAAAATTGTTAGCGACTGGTTCAATCTCAATCATACCCCAAAAGAGTCAACCTTTACACTAGAAAAAGCAAATAGTAAAGTCTATATAAAAAAAGATGGGAACGAGCTTACCATACGGGGCAAAGCCCTTGACTCTGATTTTACAAGCAACTTAGCAGATATTAAAGTTTTAGGAAAAGAGGGCTATTGGAATATAGTAGGCTTTGGTAACTTAGAGACCGAAGAGGTCTATGGGGTTATTAAAATTAAAGATATGACCGTAAAAGAGGCCGCTGGGATTATGAATATTATAGCAGTGATTAATACAGTGCCTTCTCTCATTCAGTTTA
>JAABTA010000200.1 GCA_011390075.1 Helicobacteraceae bacterium
ACCGAGCATTTTTTGCGCTCTTTCCTACACCAATCCCCATCTCAAACATATACCCTAAAAGATAAGCCGACTTTTCATGACCCTTATCAGCTGCTTGCTTGAGCCACCTTCTTGCGCTCTGATACTTTTGGCTTTTATAGTAGATACTTCCTAGCTGATAGGAAGCTTCAAAGTAGCCTAACTCTGCCGCACTCCTCATTTGCCGCATGCCTACACTGTATTTTTGAAACTCTATCATATTAAGATACCCCATATAGTAAAGAGCCTTTGGGTCTTTTTCTTCTAAATAGGCCTTTTCCAAAATCGTATACGCCTCTTCGCTTTTACCACTTGCTAGAGTATTGATACCCTTTTGTGTAAGATTTGCAAAAGTCAAAGTAAATGATAATAACAAAAACGCTAAAATTCGCATCTATTCTCCAATATAATTTGAAAGTATTTTATAATATATGCCTTTATCTAAACTAAACGAAGAACAACTAGCCGCCGCCACAGCAAAAATAGGGCACAACCTTATTATAGCATCAGCAGGCACAGGAAAAACATCGACGATTGTAGGAAGAATTGGAAACCTTATTCATCAAGGGGTTAAGCCCGAAGAGATCTTGCTCCTCACCTTTACCAACAAAGCAGCAGCAGAGATGGTTGCAAGGCTTTCTAAGATCTTTGGAAAAGAGGTTGCTGGAAAAGTGACAGCAGGCACTTTCCACGCAGTCTCTTACAAATGGCTCAAAAAACTGGGGATTCCCATCGCTTTAAAGCAACCAGGAGAGCTAAGAGTTCTCTTTAAAAGTGTTTTTGATAATTATGACCACACCCAGTATGGAGCGGACTATAGACCCTTAGTCTATAAATCACTCCTTGATTACTACTGGCTTTGGCAAAATACAGAATCTGATGATTTTGAGGCGTGGCTAGTGGACAAAAACCCTGATCACAAAGTCTATATTCCAATGTATAATCTTATTCTAGAAGATTATGAACAGCTCAAAGACGAACTTGGGTTTGCTGGATTTAACGATCTGCTTTTGCGGATGGTACAAGAGATTCAAAATGGCGCGGAAAACCCCTATAAAGAGATCTTGGTTGATGAGTACCAAGATACCAATCCTTTACAAAATAGACTCTTAGAAGCTATTAATCCTCCCTCTGTTTTTTGTGTGGGAGATTATGATCAAAGTATCTACGCCTTTAATGGTGCTGAGATTAAAATTATTTCTACTTTTAAAGATAGATACGAAAATTCTCATGTCTTTACCCTTGATAAAAACTACCGCTCAACAAAACCTATTTTGATGCTTGCTAATAGAGTCATCCAAAATAACGAAAGAGTCTATCCCAAAAAACTTACAGTAGTACGAAGAGATATTCACTCCTACCCTACTCTTTTAGAGTATGGAGAGCTTTTTGAGCAGTATCAAGGGATTGCAGAAAAAATAAAAAACTCACCGTTTGACTACGCAGATACAGCCGTTATTTTTAGAAACAACTCCACAGCCGATGGTGTGGAAGCAATGCTTAGAGAGCTCAATATTCCCTGCCGTAGAAAAGGGAGCAACTCTTTTTTTGAAGCAAAAGAGGTCAAAGCTCTTTTAGATCTCTTTACGCTTTTTGTAAATCCAAAAGATCTCTTAGCTTTTATTCATATTTTTGATTACTCCAAAGGCGTAGGAAGCTCTACCGCTAAAGAGATCTATGATGGGCTCCTCACAATTTGCCCACATAGTGTGTATGACGCGCTTTTAGATACACAGACCCAGACAGAGTTTTTTCAAACACGAAAATCAAAACAGTTCTCTTTGTTTGACGAGGAGGATCTCATCTCAAAAAAGAGTTTAGATCCAAAAAAACTCTCTTTTAATGACAGTTTTAAAAATCACGCTCTTCTCTCTTATCATAAGTTTAACAATGAGAGCATTGAGTATATCTACAAACTCTACACACTTGTCAAAGAGAATTTAGAGACAAAAAATCCTCCAAGACTACTGGAAAATATTGCTAAATCAGAGTTTTATGATCAGATTGTCTCCTCTTTAGCCAAACAAAGAGCCACAAAAAACCATCTTTTAGATGAGACCTTAGAGCAAGAGGCAAAAGAGAGAATTTTCACCAAAGCAAATACCCTCAAAGAGCTCTCAAAACACTACAAAGATAGAGAGAGATTTTTAAATGCAATGGTTTTAGGTGGCACAGAAATGAGCGAAGGTAGTGGGGTCAATCTCCTTACGGTTCACGCCTCAAAGGGGCTAGAGTTTGAAGAGGTTTTTGTGATAGATCTGATGGACACAAGGTTTCCAAATCGTAAGCTCATGAGCAAAGGCGGATCTATAGAGGAGGAGCGAAGACTTTTTTATGTAGCTGTCACAAGAGCCAAGCAAAGCCTCTACCTCTCCTATGCAAAATATGACAAAATGACACAAAGCTCTTATATTCCATCTCAATTTCTCATTGAGGCAGGCATGGTAGAAAAATCTAGCTAGGAATATAGATCCCTAGTGCTAATACAACTAAAAGCACAAGAGAGACCATACCGCGGTATCTTACTTTGCAAGCATCGCATTTAAGTTTTTGCATCATCAAAGGACAAGCAAAAAATAGTGCAATCAAAAGAAGTCCCAAAGCACCCTTTACAACAAAAAGAGTCTCATAAGCAAATCTATCAAGCAACATCATCCCTGTGGCAATAATAGCCAATGCCATCAATCCCAAGGGAACTTGTGAGATCTTATAGAACTTTTCTCTTTTTTCTCTCTCGATTCTCTTTCTTAGATAGAGCCTATCAAAGAGAATATAGAGGGCAAATAT
>JAABTA010000201.1 GCA_011390075.1 Helicobacteraceae bacterium
AGCGGCAATTTTGCCTTACAAGTTTTTACAACAAGCGGGAATCGACCCAGAAAAAGATATTGAGCTTACAAGATTTAACTCCGATATGGGGAAACACGGTGATACTGGTAGAAGTGAGTTTGATATTTTAGAAGCAATCTTAAATGACGAAATCGACGCTGGTGCAATCGGCAGTACTACATGGATTAGAATGGTAGAAGAGGGAATGTTCCCAACTGGTGAGGTAGAGTCTTTCTACACTAGCGAAGGGTATTGCCACTGTAACTTTACCGTACTTGATTCTCTTGATGAAAAAATCGCTAATGATTTTACAAAGATGATGCTCTCACAAGATCCTAATGATCCTATTATCAAAAAGATGATGGTAATGGAGGGTCTTAACAAGTGGGTAGTCACTGGCGAAAAAGAGCTAGAGGGCTATGATCTGCTAGCTCAAGCAATGCAAGAGCAGAACTTAATCGAAAATAACTGGTAAACAAAAGGGCTTTGAGATCTCAAAGCCCTTTTTACTCATTTGAACAGATATTCTCTTCTTGGGTAGTAAAGCCACCTTCTTTAGGAACAAACTTTCCCTTATCAGCTAAAAACTCAATAAGCTCTTTTGCTGTTAAGTTCTCAGCTGCACAAGTAAAAAATCTAGTCTCTTCTCCGAATTTATCTATAATAGCTTTCTCTAAACTCTCTTTAGTATAAGAATCACCTTCTTCAAGCATCATCCTCATAACATCGTGTCCGTGTATTTTATCTGCCATTGAATATCCATATTATTTTTTTTGACAAGATACTATTTACGAACTTAAAATGTTTACCCTCGGGTAAAAGTAAAAACTTTTCCTTTATAAGGTGCGTCAAGTAGTTGATGTTAGTTGGTTTAATATAGTTGCACTCAAAACCTTGTTCTAACATTGCATTTTTAAATTTTGAGTGGTTTCCTCTGTCTGGGTCCACAATTATTACTTCGCATGTATGATTTGCATGTTCGTTGATAAATTTAGAGAGTACAACGCCATGGTCCCTTTCGTAGAGTAAGTCACTGCCAATAATTAGATCAAACTTACCTAACTGTGGATTACTGTCATTCCAGCTAGTTCGTACAAAGGGAATGGCTTTGTCTTTGTTGAGGTCAGTATTAATCTCTAAAAAACTCTCTACTTCTGGATGGTAATCTGTTGCTGTAATATCTCTTTGTAAGTGGTTAAGCAAAATACTTGTTAGCCCAATTCCACAGCCAACTTCTAATATTTTCTTCCCCTTTGTAGGGTAGTTTACAAGGGTATGGGCAAGAACCTCACTAGATGGCCAAACAACTCCAAAATAAGACCAAACCCCACTAGAAATTCCCAAAGCTTCGGCAACACCATTTTCGTCGTAAAACTCTTGTCTATCTCGTAATGTTCTGAGATGAATGTCAGTTTCGCCAAACTCTATTGTTTGGTATTTAAAGCGAAGTGTCTGGTTGTTTGAGTCCACAATTGTGATCTTTATACTTTAAAAATTTAAAGTTTATTTACTAGAGGTAGTATACCCTAAAGTGGTACTACCAATTGATTAAAAAAAAGAGGTAAAAAAAATATTACCAATTCAACAGAATTTAAGAGAAAAAGTTGTTAAATCTCTCTATTGAGAACCTAAGGTTTAGGTGCACATAAGGAATACAATGAGAATAGACTGCAAAAACTTACCATGTCCACAACCAGTGCTGGACACAAAAAAAGCTTTAGAAAATTTAGGTGACGATGGAATCTTAGAGGTGTTAGTAAACTCTGTAGCTTCCAAAGAGAATGTCAAAAGATTTGCCGAAAACCAAGGCTACACAGTAGAACGCAAAGATCTAGAAGACGAAGAGAGCCAACTTACTATTGTAAAAGGGTTTGCTTGCTCCGCTGTAGAAGAGTCTAAGATCTCTAATGTAGATAATGACACAACTCTTTTTGTAAAATCAGACAAAATAGGCGAAGGTGAACTAGGAGAGATCTTAGTAAATGGCTTTTTTAAGGCAATGGCAGAAGGTGGTGTTACACCAAAGAGAATCTTTTTTGTCAATAGTGGGGTAAAACTTCCTACTATGTGCAATAAAACAGATATGGTTAAAAACCTAAAAGTATTAGAGGAGAAAGGCTGTGAGATATACAGCTGTGGCACATGCTTGAAATACTTTGATGTAGAAGCTAGTCTCAAAGTTGGCAAGATCTCAGACGCTTTAACAACAATTAACTTATTAATAAATTCAAAAAATACAGTTACTTTATAAGGACAGAGAATTAATAATCAATATAGATTAACAAAGTTTGTCAAAGCCGCAGGTTGAGCTGCTAAATTAGGTCCGGGAGATCTTTCACATACTCTTAGTGATCTCAACTTCAAAGACAGCAATGTCTTAGTTGGCTTTGAAACTAGCGATGATGCTGGCGTTATTGTTTTAGATGAGACTACCGCTCTTGTACAGACAGTAGATTTCATAACCCCTGTGGTAGATGATCCATTCGTCTATGGTCAAATTGCCGCGGCGAATTCTTTAAGTGATGTCTACGCAATGGGTGGAGATGTTTTTACCGCTCTTAATCTTGTGGGATTTGATGGTTGCAATGTGCCAAAAGAGGCTCTTAGAGAGATTCTAGCTGGTGGCCTTGATAAGATTAAAGAGAGCGGTGGAGTGCTTTTAGGTGGGCATACTATAGAGACTCCTGAGATGTATTTTGGTCTGAGTGTCACAGGGAGAGTAGACACAAAAAAAGTGTATAGAAATAATAGTGGAAAAATTGGAGATCTCTTAGTCCTAACTAAACCAATTGGAATGGGAG
>JAABTA010000202.1 GCA_011390075.1 Helicobacteraceae bacterium
AACACCTTTATCGGTTGGTACGAGTTTAATATAGGGGTGGGTACTTTGTGTTTGCACTAGATGAAGCCCTAAAAAATTATTTCTTTTAAGAATAGTCACATTGGGGAGTTTTTCTGGCAGTTCTTCTGCAACAACCAGCAATTTATTCTCATCAATGCCAATAGCAGGAAGCCCTGCTATTTTTGTGATGGCACTGGAGTTTTTTTGATAACATGGCTCAAAATTAAGAGCTAATGAGAAGCTTACTAGAAAAGGTAGTAAGACTAAAATTTTCATTTTTGAAACATCGAACCAAAATCGCCCATAGCATTCATAGCCATAGACTGCTTGTTTTGTTCAATGGACTTAGCAACATCATTGATAGCACTAATTAAAAGGATCTGCAAAGACTCTTTGTCCTCTAAAAGGCTGTCATCAATATTGAGATCAAAGACCTCTCCTTTTCCATTGGCTTTAATATTAATAAGACCTCCACCACTTTTAGCTTCAAAGGTTTTTTCCTCAGTCTCTTTTTTGATCTCTTCGGCTTTTTTCTGAAGATCTCCCATCATATCGCCAAGTTGGCTTAGATCCATATTTCCAAACATATCTCTATCTCCTTATCCCAAAAGCTCTCACTGGAGCCTATATCTCCTCAGCTATCTGAGTGATTTTATTATTGTCATCCACCATGACTACAGTTGGTTTATAAGTGGCAAGCTCTTCTTTGGAGTAGCTTGCATACGCCACAACAATAATTTTATCTCCAACCTGAACAAGTCTAGCAGCAGCACCATTAAGACACATGTCGCCACTTCCCTCTTCGCCTTTAATAATATAGGTAGAAAATCTCTCTCCATTATTTATGTTTAAGATCTCGACCTTTTGCCCAACCAATAGACCACTCGCGTCTAGTAGCAAAGGATCTATTGTTATAGAACCAATGTAGTTCAAATTAGCATCAGTTACCGTTGCTCTATGAATCTTTGCTTGAAACATCTCTATAATCATCTACCGTCCAAATACTCTAATATTATCTCTTTGTCATTTAAAGGAATCAATTCCCCTCTAATCTCCTGATGGGTCTCATCGCCTCTACCTAAAACTGCAAGGATTTCTCCGGCTGATAGACTAGCAATAGCTTCCTTAATTGCTTCTTTTCTATCTACAATTTTTACAAAATCTTTACCCTCACTAATTCCAGATGCCACTTCATCCACAATTTTTGCTGGATCTTCGCTTCTTGGATTATCACTTGTTACAAACACCTTTGTGCTATAAAACCCTGCTATTTTTCCCATTTTCGCCCGTTTGCTCACATCTCTATCTCCACCTGCGCCTATAACAGTCTTGACCCTCATAGGCTCTAATGCTTTAAGCACTTGCAAGACTCCATCTTCTGTATGGGCAAAATCCACAAAAATAAATGGGTGAGTTGCCACTACCTCCATTCTACCACTTACACCAGCAAAATTCTCTACATTTTCGCAAATATCTTTTAAACTCTTACTGGTCATGATGTGGGTTGCGCTGACAGCTGCTAAGATGTTATAGAGATTAAAAAAACCAATCATGGGACTTGTAAATGCGTGGCTCTCTCTAGCAAAACCTATAATTCCAGAAAGTCCATGATTAAAGGAGTAGGCTTCAAGCTTATAAGTTCCAATCCCCTCAATAGCGTAGCTTCTTGCATTGCCATCTCTCTCTATATAATTTTTCTCATCGGAGTTAAATAGCGTGAGCTTAGAGTCTGCAAAAAAGCTATTTTTTACAAACATATACTCCTCTAATGTGCCATGATAATCTAAGTGATCGCTTGTGATATTTGTTAGAATTTTAAGATCAAAATCAATTTTCTCTATTCTCTCTTGTTCAATAGCGTGAGAGCTCACTTCCATAATAAAAAAGTCGCACTCAGCCTCACATGCTTGGTGGATATGGTAGTGATTTCCCAAAAGTTGTGGGGTAGTGAGGGTTTTGCCCTCTTGTTTTTTATCATTAATAAAAAATCCCCGTGTTCCTTGGAGCGCCACTTTATATCCAAGATCGAGGAGTAAGGAGTATAACAAAGCAGCCGTTGTAGTTTTGCCATTGGTACCTGTTATGCCTACTACTTGAATATCAGATCTGAAATATTTTTTTAATTCATCTGGGGTAACAGTAGCTCTGCACCCCTTTGCTTTTGCCTCAGCGCTATATTTTTTTGAAGTTTTTGACTCTAAAAAGAGTGTGTGCTCATCGCACTCTTTTGAGTTATCTGTAATAAACTCACTACTATTTATCGGATATTTCAATTTGTTCAATTCTATTAATAAGATTTAAGAGATCTCTAATTCTCTCATCAGAAGGAAAAATGTTATTCGCACTATCAATATAGCTTAGTGCCATATCAATATAGCCATTCTCTATCAAGTGCTCTACAAACTCAAAAAAATCCTCTTTTTTTGTAATCACAACTTTTGTAGAGAATATGACCTTTTTAAAAACATCCCTAAAATCTCCCGAAGCCTCTTTGATAAGATCTTTAAAATCTTCATAGCTAATACCATCTTGAAGCGCTGGATCTTCTTCGACCTCTATAGAGAATGAGTCTGCCACACTTTCAAGTCCGGCTTCTACAGACTCTATAAGTGATCGAGCCATATCAAATGAATTATTTTTGTCAATAGCTTTTGCAGCGGTATAGAACTCTAAAATTGCTTGCGCCTCCTCCTCTAAATCAAAAGCCAGTGAGCAAAGAAGAATATGCACTTCAAGATCTCTATCTTTAGGTCTGCTCTTTTTAGCTAGAGAGTAGCA
>JAABTA010000203.1 GCA_011390075.1 Helicobacteraceae bacterium
CTTCTAGATGGTTAGCAATGGCTCCAAATTGAGTCTCTAGCAGACGAATCCAACTTGTATGTTGCATCTCACCATCTTCCAATGCTCTGATAAATGCATTTTTTGTCTCTACAAACAGAGCCATGCTCTCGCCAAAGGCAACACAATCAAAGTCTAAAAAAAGATCACTTTCTGTTACTTTACTTAAAAAATCTTTTTGGCAGAGTTTCTCAATCTCTTGTAGAAGTTTTTTTTCTTGGTTGCTAATTGTGGCCAGATTGCTTTGAAGATCGCTGTCTGAAAATGGAAGTTTGATAATTTTGTAGTAGTAATTATACGAAATCTCCTCTATCTCTTTTACGCTTAGATGGTGAATATCCCAAGTATTTACTGTTTTTTGCGCATAGCTCTCTAATTTGCTATAAGAAAACAGCAAAAAAATAGTCGCCAATACAGAAAAAAGTATCACAACTGCTGTTAAATAAAAGTAGGTTTTAGTCTGTTTGATTCTATTTTCTATCTCTATCATCATAGAGAATAGTAGAGTAATTTGGTGTTAAATTGATTACTAAATTTTAGCTAATTCCCCAGCAATTTTTGTATAGAATCCATCAAGGTCTAACTCTAAGTTTGTCTCTCTTTGTTTTGTCCCCCACATGGGCTCAGGAAAATAGCTGTCATCTACAAATCTTGCCATAATATGGAAGTGGACTTGTGGCAGATAGTTACCAAAAGAGGCAATATTGATCTTTTCAGGGTTAAAGTATGCAATCATCTCTTTTTCCACTATCTCTAAGGCATTGAAGATGTTTTGTTTTGTCTCTTTGTCACAATCACTCAACTCTTTGTATTTTTTTGTGCTAAAGATCTTGAGCCACGGAATCTGTGATTTTTCCACCTCTACATAAATAAATGAGTTTTCATACACTACTTCCACAAACACTCCTTTAAAAAATTTTCGTTAAAAAGATCTGTACTTCCCTCTATAAAAAACTTTGCGCTGTACTCAAAGCGGAGGCTAAAAGCGTGAAGCATCAGTCTTTTTGCCCCCGTTGTAGCTACTCTTAGCTTTTCATCCTCTAATTTTTTATCCAAATAGTCATTGGCAATAGAAACATTGACCCCATAAAAAGGATCTCCAAAAATTGGGTGCCCTATATGAGCTAAATGGATTCTAATTTGGTGCGTTCTGCCTGTGATTGGGTAGCACCTTATCAGCGTGCCACCGAGTTCTGGATAATGCTTGAGGGGATATATCATAGTCCGAGATCTCTGACCATCTTTATGAATTGTACTTAAGACCCTAGGGGTAGGGTCTGATGGAGGGCGGTTGTTGTGTATTCCTGTGAGAATGGGGGCATCAATGAGTCTATCTCTTTGTAGTTTGCCTTGAGCAAAAGCGAGGTAGTTTTTTTCCACCTCTCTATCAACCAAAAGCTGTTTGAGCTCTCTTTCGCTCCTTTTATTTTTGCTTGCCATCACAAGCCCACTTGTCTCTCTATCGAGCCTGTGGACAAGGTTGGCTAAAGGACCATAGAGATGCTTTATATCATCTATCAAAGACTCTGTCACATGAAAACCGTTTTGATGCACAAGCATTCCACTTGGCTTATCAAATACAGCAAATTTTTCTGTTTCAAAGATTGGCTCTATGCCACTTGGAGTTGGTTTGTGATACATCGCTTCAATTGTGCCCACAACAGGAGTGGCCTTGGCGATAATTCGCTCGCCATTTACCAAAACTCTTCCTTTGTCCATCATTCTTGCTACAACAGAAAAGGGAAGATGTAGTTTTTCAGCTAAAAAGAAATTGACTTTTACAGGTTCGCTCACCTCGAAGCTCACCTTCTCATAAGCCATTACACTTTCGCCCTGATTCTAATATTTTCTGGCTCAAAAAGCTCTATAGCTTTTTCCACAAAAGGATCTTTGAGTATCTCTTCTGGGCTTGAGCGTTTTTGAGGCTCTGCTAGTCCTGCTTGGCTCATCACACAGCTTCCACCCTCTCCTGCATTCTGATTGCTATTGTCCTCTTGTGTGTTCTCGCTAGTTTCATTTTCTAGCGGGCTCCGAAGTGAATCCTTCGGTATGGGATCCTTGGCAAGGGGAATCATCTTAATCTTGGTTGCCACACCAAAAACATCCCCTACAATCTGCTTGATAACGGGCCAATACTTTTTCAGCATCTCCCTGCACTCCCCCTCGGCCTCACTACTCCAGCTCAGAGTCTCCCCATCGAAGTCAGCAAAGGTGATAGAGCTTTTAAAGCATGTTCCTAGCTCAAAGTTTTTGTCATAGAGCGCGTCCACAAGATCTTCAAAAAGTTTTTGTGATGACAAATTTTCTGGTTCTGGGGGTGGTGCACTTGGTGTTGGAGTTGGCTCCTGCAAGGGTGACTTTTCTGGTGGTGGGGTTTGTTGTTCTGGCTGTTGCACCTGCTGTTTTGGGGCTGGTTTGGGATCTGGTTGTGGGGTTTGATGGAGATCTTTTTCTATTTTTGCAATCTCCTCTTCAATGGCATTGGTTTTGAGAGCTTCTAGCATCTTAAGAACTGCCAAAGAGAGCACAAAACCACTATCACTACCAATAGACAAAAGCGATTTGCACTCGCTCACAACTCTAAAAAATCTATCTAAAAGATAAGGAGGAAATTTTGCATCATGCATAACAAGCTTCATCTTTAAAAAGCTCATCAGCTCGTCAACAAGCATTTCGCTATCGTAATCCTCTATTGTCTCTACTATTGCAATAGCACTGGCTCTATCTCCACTTAAAATAGCATCAAAAAGTCT
>JAABTA010000204.1 GCA_011390075.1 Helicobacteraceae bacterium
CATGGATGAGATTCTCAAAGATTCGAAAGACAATAGAATCAGTGCCGAGACTGTATCGAATATCTCTCAAGAGCTCTCTAAAAATGCAGAGGAGCTCAGCACGCTCTTAAGTGGTTTTAAGAACTAAACTCCACAAAAAAAGGGGAGGACTCCAAAGGAGCCCTCCCCCAAAACAAGTATTCTAAAGCAAAATAGAATCTATAGTCTAGATTCGTATCTTCTCATCATATACATTCTTTTAAGAATTTTCTTTCTTTTAGCAATATTTTGTTTCTTTTTCTTCTCTACATTTGATTCGAAAAATCTTCTTGCTCTTGCCTCTGTTACGATCAAGTTTCTATCAACTTGTTTTTTAAATCTTCTGTATGCTTCCTCAAAAGATTCGTTCTCTTTAACTTTAATTCCAGGCACTTAGACATCACCCCCAAACGGCCTTATCCGATATTTTAAAGATGCAATTATATCTTTCTTACATTAAAGTAACATTAGACGGTTTTTGATATAATTGATTCTATTCTTCAATTAAGGCTTATTTTTTATGACGAAATATATTTTTGTAACCGGTGGTGTGCTTTCTAGTTTAGGAAAAGGTATCACAAGTGCTTCTGTTGCTGCACTTCTTAGAAACAGTGGGCTTAATGTAAGTATGCTCAAAATTGACCCCTATATCAATGTAGATCCAGGAACTATGTCGCCTATGGAACACGGAGAGGTTTTTGTCACCTCTGATGGCGCTGAAACTGATTTGGATATTGGACACTATGAGAGATTTTTAAACGATACTTTAGGAAAAAAGAACAATATCACAACAGGACAGATCTACTCTACTGTTATCGAAAAAGAGCGAAGAGGCGACTATCTTGGCGAGACCATTCAAGTAGTCCCCCACATTACAGAAGAGATTAAAAAAAGAATTAAAAGTGCTGGTAAAGACAAAGATGTCTTGGTAGTAGAACTTGGTGGTACTATTGGCGATATTGAAGGACTCCCTTTTTATGAGTCAGTACGGCAGATGAAACACTCTTTAAAATCGAGAGTTTACAATATTCATGTCACACTTGTACCCTATGTGGCTGTAGCTGACGAGCTCAAAACCAAACCAACCCAACACTCTGTCCAAGAGCTAAGAAGAATTGGTATGACTCCAAATATGCTTGTATGCAGAAGCGAAAAACATATTCCAAAAGAGATTAAAAAGAAACTCTCTAACTCCTGCGATGTCGAGTATGACTCCATCATAGAAGCCACTGACGCAAGAACAATCTATGAAGTCCCTCTTCAGTTTTTAAGTGATGGTATCTTAAAGCCAATTATGAGAGATCTAGAACTTGGAGATATTAAGCCAGATATGAAAGAGTGGCGCAAACTTACCAAAAGAATAATCGAGCCAGCCAATGAGATAAAGATAGCTTTTGTAGGAAAATATCTAGAGCTCAAAGAGTCCTACAAGTCTCTTTTAGAGTCTTTAGTTCACGCAGGGGCATGGTGCGATACAAAAGTAAATTGCAAGTGGGTCGATAGCGAAGATCTCACCAACAGCAATCTTCAAGATATGCTAGGCGATGTTGATGGAGTTTTAGTCCCAGGTGGCTTTGGAGAGAGAGGAGTCAATGGAAAGCTAGAAGCTATCAAGCATGCAAGAGAGCAAAAAATCCCCTATCTTGGAATCTGCCTTGGCATGCAACTTGCACTCATAGAATTTGCTAGAAATGTTTTAGGGCTAGAAGATGCCAACTCTCAAGAGTTTGATAAAACCACAAAAAATCCTATTGTCTATCTTATTGATGAGTTTATTGATCAAGAAGGTGGCAAGCAGATAAGAACCCACAAAAGTCCAATGGGTGGCACTTTAAGGCTAGGCTCTTATGAGTGCAACCTTAAAAAAGGAACCAAACTTAGAGAAGCTTATAGTGACACTGAAAGAATAGTCGAACGACACAGGCACAGATTTGAAGCCAACCCAAAATATAAAGAGATCTTTGAAAACAGCGGTATGGTTATTAGTGGTGAGTCCAAAGGACTTATAGAAACAGTGGAACTTCAAGATCACCCTTGGTTTGTAGGCGTACAATTCCACCCAGAGTTTACAAGCCACCTGCAAAACCCCAACAGAACTATTTTAGGCTTTGTTGAAAACACCCTCAAGCTCAAATAACCCCTTCATTACCTAGGGGTTACTTCTTTGTCTGTTTTTATGATTTTTAAATAAAAAATTAATCGTAATCTTGATAAGATTTGGTCTAAGAAAAAAGTCCAGTTCTATTATTAAGGAGTTTTATGGCTGACTCAAAACACTCTATCTACTTTTTGCGTAACAAACTTCGTAGCTATCTAAAAGACTGGATGCCAAACAATCCCGCCCTCATCAACAAAGAGCTTGCAATATTTGACAAGATAGTCTCAAGAAGAGACTTTTTAAAAACCACCTCTTTAGCCTCTTTGGCTATGATTGTCAATCAAGGATGTGAAAAAAGTGGAGCACCCTCAAATTGGCCAGAGAGTACTGAAGATGATCTCATGGCAATTACCCCTGAAGATATGGCCTCTGTAACTACCCCTTCTAATATCACAGTAGATGCAGATATCCATCAATCGTTTACTAGCCACAATCCTCTATCTGCTTATGGTTCCTCTGATAGCTCCCATGTTCATGATCATGGAGTGTTAGAGTCGTTTAATCCTCATATTATGACAGCAAATAGCAGTGATGACTTTGTTCAAACAGGATTTGTCCAGCCCAATAGAACCTATGGCGTTCCTGAACA
>JAABTA010000205.1 GCA_011390075.1 Helicobacteraceae bacterium
AATAGCTTTTGGTTTTTGATCACTGCCAATGGTCACTGTGGCTTTTTTGTCTTTACACAAAACACTACCAACAATAGCTGGACTCATAGCACGCGAGACAAAGAGCTCAGGAACAGGAGAGTAGTTGATGATATCGATGTTCTCTCCTTGAAGCTCGCCACTTACAGCGTTAATTCTAATCCCCTTAACTCCAACAGTAGCCCCAATAGGATCAACATCCGTTCTGTCTGTAAAGATAGCCACTTTGGCTCTTTGTCCTGGAATTCTTGCTGCTTTTTCAACAATAACCGTGCCATCAGCAATCTCTGGAACTTCTAGTCTTAAAAGTTCGGTGAGAAATTTTGGAGTGGTACGAGAGAGCTCTATTTTAATTCCCTCTCTTTTGCTCATCTGCACCTTTTTGACAATGGAATTAACCGTATCTCCAACTTTGAAACTCTCTCCTTTTATTCTGTTTTTCATTGGAAGAATAGCGCGGATCTCATCAAATTCGATATAGGTATTATCTTGAGAGTCTATTCTTGTGACACTCCCTGAGATGATTTTTCCTATCTTTTCTTGATATTTTTGAAAAACAGAGTCTTCGGTTAAGATCTGAAGCTCTCTTTCGAGGTTGGATTGCAAAGCCATAGCCCCTGTTCTTCCAAAGGCATCTAATGAGATCTCGTAACTTAAAACATCACCAATATCTACATTCTCATCGGCATCTTTTGCTTCTGAGATAGAGATAACAGTGGTGTTTGCATCGTTTAGTCTCTCATCATCATCTGCGACTACTTCTTGTTTTTGGTAGAGATTCACTTTTTTTTCTACATCATCAATTTCTGCTTCATACTCATACCCCTCTCCCACAATGTGTCTTGCTGTGTTTATCATGGCATTTTTTAACACTTCTCTTACTTGCGTATGACCAAGACCTCTTTGGTGAGCGAGCGAGTCAACAATATCTAAAATTTTTTCCAAAAGTTTCCTTTGACAGTAAGTTGTATTTTAACCTATGATTATAGATAAATTAACTTTAATTAGCTTTAAGAGAGAATTATGCACAATTATATTAAAATTTAAGTTAATATTGTGTAAAATCCCGCTCTTTTAAATAGGGCGTGAATTTTAGAAATAAGAAGGCTTACAAATGGAACTTAAACTTGCAAGATTAGAGCTAACTGGCAAACCGAAAACAATAGATGTTGATAAAATCTTAGAATCAATTAAAAACAATGAACAAGAGATCTTTTATTTTGATAAGTCAAATTCACACAAAGATATTATGGAAGCTTTAAAAAAATTTGAAAAAGAGGGGCTTAATGTCTATTTTAGAGAGGTGAGATATGGACTTGATGATGATGACTATATGTACCAGGCTCATATACTCTAATGACAGAGGAGAAAAAACTCTATATTGAAACTTTAGGGTGTGCAATGAATGTTCGGGATTCTGAACATATCATTGCAGAACTCAACGCTTACGAAAACTACAAAGAGACAAAAAATCCACAAGAAGCAGACTTAATCCTTATAAATACTTGCAGTGTACGAGAAAAGCCAGTGGCAAAACTTTTTTCGGAACTTGGGGTATTTAATAAAATAAAAAAGAAAAGTGCCAAAATTGGTGTGTGCGGTTGCACCGCTAGCCATCTAGGAAAAGAGATCCTTACTAAAGCACCTTTTGTCAATTTTGTTTTAGGTGCAAGAAATGTCTCTAAAATTAAAGATGTCATCTATCAAGACAAAGCAGTGGAGATTGATACAAGCTACGATGAGACTACTTACGATTTTAAAAACTACCGATCAGAAAATATCCGTTCTTTAATTAATATCTCCATTGGTTGCGATAAGCAGTGCACCTACTGCATTGTTCCAGCTACAAGAGGAAAAGAGATCTCTATTCCCTCAAAGATTATCCTTGATGAAGTCAAAAAAAGTGTTGCTTTAGGTGCAAAAGAGATTATGCTTTTAGGGCAAAATGTTAATAGCTATGGCAATAACTTTACCCACTCACAAGAGTCAATCGATTTTGCAGATCTTTTAACAAAGGTAAGCGAAGTAGAGGGGGTTGAGCGCATCAGGTTTACCTCCCCCCATCCTTTGCATATGGATGAGAAGTTTATGGAAGTCTTCTCTTATAATCCAAAAGTTGCAAAGCATATGCATATGCCTTTGCAAAGTGGCTCCACAAAGGTGCTTAGAGAGATGAAACGAGGCTATACAAAAGAGTGGTTTTTAGAAAAAGCCCTCAAGCTTCGCGAGATGAACCCAATGACAACCATCGGCACAGATATTATTGTAGCTTTTCCCAAAGAGAGTGAGGCCGATTTTGCAAACACTCTTGATGTGATGGAGAAAGTTCACTTTGAACAGATCTTTAGTTTTAAATTCTCCCCAAGACCTCTTACAGCTGCCGAAAACATGGAGGGTGCTATTGATCCTATAATAGCTAGCCAAAGACTAGAGAAACTCCAAAATATGTATAAAAACTCCCTTAGAACACTTCACCAAAACCAGATTGGAAAGAAATTTGCTGTTTTAGTAGAATCATTCGAAAATGGCAACATTTATGGTAAAGGTGAGAACTACTTTACGCTCAAAGCCCCTGCAAAAGATGGGAGCTTGGTTGGTCAAGTGGTTTTTGTGCAAGCAACAGGTGTATCAAAGGGGATGTTAGAGGGTGAAATCACTACTTAAAAAGGTAGGCTTTAAACTTGTGCCTATTTTTGCTTTTTGTGTTACTTTGTTTGTCTATTTTACCAGTAGAAAAGTTTATAG
>JAABTA010000019.1 GCA_011390075.1 Helicobacteraceae bacterium
GAAGACCCCTATTGCTGAGATCTCCGTTGATTTTTCTAGCTACGCAGAGCTTCATACTCAAAAGGCTATCAAATACTACAAAGAGAAATTTAAAAAAGAGCCTGTAGGATTTTGGCCAGCAGAAGGAGCTATAAGCGAAAAAGCGCTCACACTCTTTGCTAAAAATGGTATTGGCTATGCCTGCAGTGATGAGGAGATACTCTTTAAAAGCCTCAACAGTGACCAAAGAGAGGATATCTACTCAACCTACTCATATGATACAGGTGAGGGGGTGATTAACCTGCTCTTTAGGGACAAAGTGGCAAGTGATCTTATAGGGTTTACCTACTCTAATATTCCCGCCAAACAAGCTGCCCAAGACTTTGTTGCTAGACTGAAAACCATCTATGACAGTAGCGAAGAGGAGATGGTTGTGCCTGTGTTTTTAGATGGAGAGAATGCTTGGGAGTACTATCCAAATAATGGGTATGATTTTTTTACAGAGCTCTATAGCGCTATTAATTCAAATAGCTATATTGAGACAGTGACAGTCGAAGAAGCGTTTGTTAAAAAGAGCCCTAAGCCTTTAGCGCATGTAGCGAGTGGTAGTTGGATAGGTGGAAATCTAAATACTTGGATGGGGCACAGAGAGAAAAATCAAGGATGGGAACTTCTTGGTGCTACTTATGAGGACTATGTTGGTTTTAAAGATGAGCTTGAGATAAGTGTGCAAAACAGTATTGAAAAAGAGTTTCTCATCGCTCAAGGGAGTGACTGGTTTTGGTGGTATGGTGATGACCACTATACCCATTTAGCTAACGAGTTTGATGCCCTATTTAGAAAGCATCTGCAAAATGTCTATACGCTAGCTAAAAAAGAGATCCCTGAGGAGCTTTTTGCGCCTATTAAAAAAGTGACACAAGACAACTCGCTACTTGCAAGGGTGCCTAGTGCTGTCATTTCTCCAACAATCGATGGAGATGAGAGCAGTTTTTATGAGTGGTTTGGTGCAGGGAAAGTAAGCTTAAGTGGTGGATATTCGGTGATGGATAGTAGTGACATCTACTTAAAAGATCTGGAGTATGGAACCGACAAACAAAATCTCTATCTCAAGATCAAACCTGAGAAAAGCCTGAGAGGAAAGTCTATTGAGATCCATTTTATATCAGAAAAAACCTCTTTTGTCCTCTTAGATCTTGAAAACCAAAATAGTGACAAAAGTGAAGAGTTTGAGTTTGTCTATGAAGACTATTTAGAGATCTCTATTAATAAAGAGAAATTTGCTTTAGACAAGACAGTTGAGATCTATTTTGTAATTAAATCTCAAGAGGCCATTGTCCAAAGAGCCCCACTGCATAAAGGCGTAGAGCTAGAATTAGATGCTTGTCTTGATGCTATGTGGTATATATAAGGAAAAGATGAATGACACACCTACAGCCAGTTTCCCTTCTTTTGGGATTACACTCTCATCAGCCAGTTGATAATTTTGATAGCGTTGTCTATCACGCTATTGACAACTGCTATGAGCCTTTTTTTAGAGTATTAAAAAAGTTTCCAGAGTTTCGAGTGAGTGTGCACTTTAGTGGTTGGCTTTTAGAGTTTATTAGAAAAAATAGAGAGGATTTTTTCTTGCTACTCCAAGAGCTAGCACACACCAATACAGTGGAGTTTCTCACGGGAGGGTTTTATGAACCTGTGCTCTGTGCTATTCCTTCAAAAGATAGAAAAAAACAGATAAAAAAACTCTCAAAATATATTGCAAAACATTTTAATCAAAACCCAAAGGGTCTTTGGCTGACAGAGCGAGTATGGGAGAGCTCGATTATTAGCGATCTTGTCTCTTGTGGGGTGGAGTATGTGATGGTGGATGATTATCACTTTCTCCAATCAGGAGTGGAACAAAAAGATCTCTGTGGCTACTACCACACAGAAAATGGTGGAGATCTCTTAAAGCTCTTTCCGATTAATGAAAATCTGCGCTACATTCTTCCCTTTAAACCAACAAGGAGCGTTGAGGAGTATATTGCCTCATTGGCCAGTGCAGATAAAAGCCAAGCTGCTATTATCTTTGATGATGGAGAGAAATTTGGGATGTGGCCAGGGACAAAAGAGTGGGTTTACGAGAGAGGTTGGCTCGAGGAGTTTTTTCAAAGAATTTTAGACAATCCAATGATAGAGCCACTTTTTTATAGTGACTACATTGAAAATAATAGACCGGAGGGTTTTGTCTATTTAAAAGAGAACTCTTATATGGAGATGGGGGAGTGGAGTATGCTTGCCCATAAAGCCTTAGATTTTCAAAAGGCAAAGCAGAGCCCTTATGCTGAGTTTGTCAAAGGGGGCATCTGGAAAAACTTTTTAACAAAGTACGATGAGTCTGGACGGATTCACAAAAGAGTTTTGGAGTTGTCTAAAAATCCTGACTCCTCTAAAATTTACAAAGAGGCGCTCATGAAAGCCCAGTGCAACGATGCATTGTGGCACGGTGTTTTTGGAGGGCTCTACCTTCCAAATCTTAGAGACACGGTCTATAAGTATATCTACCAGTGTGAAGCCCAAAGAGCACTAAAGCCTATAGAGGTTGCAGATAACAATCAAGATGGGTTTGATGAGGGGAAGTTATGCTCTAGGGAGCTTTTGGCTATTTTTGATGGAAAAGTTGGTGGTCAGATGACAGAACTTGGCATAAGAGATCTAGAGTTTAATCTGCAAAACACGCTAACAAGAAGGTTTGAAGCCTATCATCAAAACTTTGAAGTGCGAGAGGATAGTGATGCAGGTAGTGATGTGGTTGTTACACAAGAGGGAATAGAGACCATCCACACAGGCAAACACTCCATTACCTTTGAACAAAATGAGCATCTCGTGTATGATTGGTATGTGAAAAACTCTTTTATCGACCATATAAGTGACGAGAGTTTTGATGGAGTGAGTTTTTGGAAAAATAGCTTTAAAGAACATGGCGACTTTGCCAACCAAAGTTTTATGGTGCACAAAGAGAATAGTGCCGTGCTCTTTAGCAGAGAGGGTGGGATCTACCTTCCAGATGGTGCTCATCCCACTACACTGAGCAAAAGATTTTCACTAGAGGGAGATAGAGTAGATTTTACAATTGATATTAGAGGAAGCTCTCAAGAGAGTTTGGCGTATATTTGTGAATTTAACTTTCACTTTTCTCAGTATGAGGCTGTAACTATAGAGAAAGAGTCCATCAAGGAGAGACTGAGTCTTAGCAAACGATCGAGCTTTGAGATCTTTGATGGATTTACCCAAAAAAGCATACGGTTGCAGTTTAGCAAGGAGTGTGAGATCTTTACATTTCCGCTCTATACTGTCAGTCAAAGTGAAAAGGGTGTGGATCTTACTTTGCAAGGAGTTAGTATTGCTTGCAGATTTGATCTTGTACAAGATCTGACATTAAATGGTGATTTGAGCGTATCATGAACGAATTTAGGGAAAGTTATTTAAAAAATGTCTGGGTGCTTATTGCTCCAAATCGGGGGAAGAACTATGAGATCTCTATTACAGAGAAAGAACTTCCCAAACTCCACAACCCCTTTTTGCCAGGAAACGAAGCAATGACTCCTGATACAATTGAGGTTTTAGAAGATAGCAGTGGTTGGAGAACAAGGGTTTTTCCCAATAAATTTCCACTTTTAAAACTAGAGACCCCTAATGAGACAAGAGAGTATAAAGGGGTGGAGATCCAAGGAGCTTTTGGCGCCCATGAGATGATTATCGATTCAAACGAGGAGGGAAAACACTTTTTTCAATTTAGCGAAGAGGATCACTACTATCAGCTCGAGACCGTCAGAAGAAGGGTTGCATCTTTGCAAAAAGATAGTAGAATTCACTCAAGTTTTGCTTTTAAAGAAGAAGGTATTTTAGGGGGAGGCACAATTCCTCACTCTAATACCCAATTGACAAGTTTTGGATTTGTCTATCCAGAGCTAGACACTGAAATTAGAAGGTCTAAAGAGTTTTTTCAGGAGAAGAGTCGATCTGTATATGAAGATATTATTAAAAATGCTAGAAAACAGGGGCTTATTGTAGAGGAGAATAGATATTTTGTTGCTTTTGTTCCCTTTAGCGCGCGATTTGAGTTTGAGATCTGGATTTTGCCAAAGTTTGAAGAGAGTGATTTTGGAAAACTTGATGAGACAAGAGTAAAAATTTTAGCAAAAATGAGTAAAGAGATAACAAAAAAGCTAGATATTGGACTTGGAAAAGTTGGATTTAATTGGGCTTTGTTTACGGCTCCAAAAAAGTATGAACATAAAGAGATTGACTATTTTCACAAAATAGACAAACACTTTAGATGGCACATAGAAATAATTCCAAGACTCAAACCAATTGGTGGCTTTACCACTGGATGTGGTTACTATATTAACAGTGTAACTCCTGAAGAGGCCGCTGAACATTTGAAAAAGATTTAAGGATAAGAAATGGAAAACGATCCACTTAATCGTGATAGTAATTTACCAGGCGTAGGTAGTATTAATGTTGTAAATGATGGAGGAGAATCTATCGCTGGAGAGGATATCTATATTCCTGAATTTTATTGGCAAAACCGTGTAGTGTTGCTCCCTGTAAGCCCGCAAAAACAGCTTGTCTATTGGGAGATTACAGAGGAGTTTTTAAAAGAAAAGATACAAAGAGTTGATGATAGGTTTAAGTTGCAGGTCTTTTTGAATGCAAAACTTATTGATACTCTTGAAGTGGCAGGAAGAAATACAAAAGTGTATATTAGTTATAACCACCCCTTTGCAGATTTAGAAGTGGCTCTGAGCTCTTTTGATGATACAGTGCTTTTTAAGTCTAATAAGGTAGTTTTAGGTAGTGACAGATTACACATGCCAAGCAAAGAGGTTTGGATGACACAGGAAAAAGGAGAGCTTCTCACCAAAAGATACTCTGGCACGCTCTCTCATGAAAATGTGTTAAGCTCAGGAGAGCCTCATTTTGGAATAGACTCCTCTTTGTCAAAAAATTGGCAAGAAAGAAAGGCGATTATGGAAGATATATTTAAAAAAAACATCCTAGCACAAGGTGCCTCAAGTAGTGCCTTTGGAGGGAAAAATAATGAGTAGAGGCTATTTTTCTCTGGTACTACACTCCCATCTTCCGTTTGTGAAACATCCAGAATATGACTATTTTTTGGAAGAACACTGGCTTTTTGAGGCAATTTTAGAGAGCTATATTCCTCTTTTAATGAATCTAGAAAAACTAGAGAAACAAGGGGTTGAGTATGCCCTCACAACATCAGTAACGCCCACTCTTTGCGAAATGCTAGCCGATACAAGGCTCATGGAGAAGTTTGATAGCCATCTTGATAAGCTTTTAGGATTGTGTGAAAAAGAGTTTGTAAGAGTCAAAGATGAGCCACACTATCTTAAAAACACGCATTTTTATAAAGAGAGACTTCTGCAAATTAAAGACTATTTTGAAAATACTTTGAACAAAAATATCTTAAATGGATATAAAAAGTTTTCAAATACTGGAAGGCTAGAGGTGATCACTTGTGGGGCAACGCATGGATTTTTGCCACTGCTTAATGTGAATCCAAAAGCCGTTGATGTACAGATTGCTGTGGCTGTCAAAACCCATGAAAAGCACTTTGGAAAACCTCCAAAAGGGATTTGGCTTCCTGAATGTGCTTATTTTGATTCTTTAGATGAGGTTTTAAAAAAACATGGTATTGAGTTTTTCTTTTTGGATTCTCATGGGCTTAACTACGGCTATCCAACACCAAAATATGGTGTGTATGCTCCTATTTTTACCAATGCAGGAGTTGGAGCGTTTGCGAGAGATCCAGAATCGAGCAAAGAGGTGTGGAGCTCGAAAGAGGGCTACCCTGGGGATGTGAACTATCGTGATTTCTACCGTGATGTAGGGTATGATGCTGATTTTGAATATATTAAAGACTATATTCAGCCTGAGGGCAACAGGTGCTTTACAGGGCTTAAATACCACAAGATCACAGGGGAGAGCAACTATAAAGAGGCGTACGATCCACAGATCGCTTTTGAACGAACAAAACTCCATGCAAAAGATTTTCACGAGAAAAGAGTCCAGCAAATTGAGCATTTGCGAGAGTATATGGATAGACCGCCACTGATTGTCTCTCCGTATGATGCAGAGCTTTTCGGTCACTGGTGGTTTGAAGGGGTCGATTTTATCTACCATCTTTTTTGTGAGTTTGATAAAACAAACACAATCAAACCAATTACACCTGTTGGCTACATTGAAGAGAATCCAACTAATCAGCTTATTCGTCCAACTCCCTCTTCGTGGGGGGATAAAGGCTACTATGATGTTTGGCTCAATAGTGGTAATGATTGGATCTATAAGCATCTCCATAGAATGGCAGATACCATACAAAATCTTGCTAAACAGCATGAAAAAACACAAAATAGTGACACAAGAAGAGTGCTTAATCAGATGAACAAAGAGCTTCTCTTGGCACAAGCGAGCGATTGGGCGTTTTTAATGACAACAGGAACTGCTACAGAGTATTCAACCAAACGAACCAAAACTCATATTGCCAACTTTATACGACTCGAGGAGATGCTGACAGAGGGCATAGATGAGGAGAAACTCTCCTATATGGAGTGGGGACACTCTATTTTTCCTAATTTGGAGTTTGAGATTTGGCTCTAAGATTTGGTATAGATATCGGCGGAACAACAACAAAGCTTGGTGTCTATAGAGATTATCAATTTATCGACTTTTTGAAACAAGAGAGCGATCTTGATCTTTTAGAAAATTTGATACAACAGGCTATAGATGAATTTTCTGTTCCTGAGTTTATTGGTTTCTCTTTTGCAGGGCAAGTGAGTGACAATAAAATTCTCTCAACCCAGTATGTGAAAGGAAGAGCTCTTTTGGATGTTGATATCAATCACTGGACACAAGAGCTTTTTCAAGTGCCATCGAGAGTTGACAACGATCTAAACTGTGCAGCTCTTGCAGAAAAGAGCTACTTGCAAGAGGAGCATATCGCTGTTTTTTATATAGGAACAGGGTTTGGAGCTTCGTTTATTAGTGAGGGAAATATTGTTCGCGGTGAGAGTAATTTTGCTGGAGAGATAGGGCATATTCCATTTAAGAAAGCTCCCTTTACCTGTCCATGTGGTGGGAAGAGATGCTTGGAACTCCATGTCTCAGGGTCTGCTCTTACACGACATAAAGAGTTTTTAGGATTGCAGGAGAAAAACTTAGTGGAGCTTAAGACCAGTGAAAACCCTTTGGCTGTTAATATATATAGAAATTTTAAAAAAGGATTTACCCATGGGCTTTTAACAGCCAATGCACTTTTTAATCCTACGCTCTTTGTCTTAGGTGGAGGCGTTATAAAAAGTAATCCTTGGCTTGTCAAAATTGCCAATGATGCACTCTTTAAAAAGGGTTTCTCTCCATCTAGGGGGGAGAAAGCAGTTATGAGTGAACTAGACGAATTTGCTCCAGCTTTTGGAGCTATCCATCTTAAGGAGCTTCCATGAATATTCTTTTTGTTGCCCCAGAGGTTTTTCCTTTTGCGAAAACAGGTGGTCTTGCCGATGTGGCAGGATCGCTTCCTAAAGCGATTAAAAAATTAGATCACGATATCCGTGTGGTCATGCCGAGATACTACTCTATTGATAGAGATCTCTATAGTCTCAAAATGCTTGAGACTCCTTTAGGTGTTCCTATGGGAGTTTTAGGAGAGCAGTGGTGTGGTGTGTATGAAGGGAGGCTACCTGGAAGTAGTGTAAAGATCTACTTTTTAGAACATGAGGGATACTTTGGAAGAGAAGGTATCTATAATGATGAGAATGGAGAGGGGTTTATAGATAACGACCTGCGGTTTAGCTTTTTTAGCCGTGCTAGCTTGCAACTGGCAAAAATGCTAGATTTTACTCCAGATCTTGTCCACTGTAACGACTGGCAGGCAGGGGCAATTCCTGCCATGATTAATACTGTTTATAAACACGATATTCACTTAGGCAAAGCCGCTACAATGCTTACTATCCATAATCTCCAGTATCAGGGAGTCTTTTTTAAAGGGCTGATGGATATTTTAGAGATTGGCTGGGAGTGTTTTAATTTTAAGGAGTTTGAGTATCACGATCAGGTTAATCTTTTAAAGGGGGCAATCGCTCACGCAACCGTGATCACAACGGTGAGCCCCAAGTATGCCCAAGAGATTCAAACAGAACTCTTTGGCAATGGACTTCATGATTTATTAGCAAGCAGGTATGAATTTTTGCGAGGAGTTGTGAATGGAGTGGACTATAAAGAGTGGAGTCCTAAAAAAGATGAGTATATTAAGAAAAACTACTCTTTCAAAACTATAGAAGATAAAATAGTATGCAAAAAAGATCTACAAAAAGAGTTTGGACTTCCTAAAAAGAAGATGCCACTTTTTGGAATGGTCACAAGGCTTGTGGAACAAAAGGGCATTGACCTTGTAGTAGGAAGCTTTGATAGGTTGATGAGCCTTGATATACAGATTATCCTTGTAGGAAGCGGAAGCCCTTGGGCAGAGAACTTTTTTAGAGAAAAAGCCCAGCAGTACCCAAAAAAGTTTGCTTGCCATATTGGCTATAGCAACAAACTTGCCCACAAAGTAGAAGCTGGAGCAGACTTTTTTCTTATGCCATCAAGATTTGAGCCATGCGGGCTTAATCAGATCTATAGCCTTGCGTATGGCACTTTGCCTGTGGTACGAGCCGTTGGTGGTCTTGATGATACAGTGGAAAATTTTATTGAACAAAGTGGTGAGGGAACAGGATTTAAATTTTATGACTACACACCAGAGAGTCTTTTTGATACAGTCGGTTGGGCCACATACACATGGTATAA